>NZ_LBMZ01000112.1:0-90264 GCF_001005525.1 Acinetobacter sp. AG1
AGAAAATATAAAAAGCATGTTTATAATTAAAAAAGCTTCACTACTTGATAATTACTATGATCGAACAAACGATAGAAAAAGAAGCACATTTTGACAGCCCTTTATTTTCATTCGACTTACCTAAACCGGTATTGATTGTCGAAGATGACAGCATTATTCAAAATAGATTAAAAAAACTATTAATAGATCTTAATTACAATAATGAAGATTTAATCTTTTCTAATACACTGGACCAATCTATAGCCTCAGTAAAAGCAAAAAAGATTGCTTTTGCTCTAGTCGATTTGGGGCTACCCGATGGTAATGGCACTAAACTAATCAGAACTTTACGCCAAAAGAATCCCACTGTTCCAATTTTAGTTATATCTGCATGGAGTACAAGAGAGGCTATTTTTAAAGCAATTCAAGCAGGTGCAACTGGTTATTTATTAAAAGAGCGAGATGATTTTGAAGTCCTCATGTCTATTAAGCAAATCTTAAAAGGCGGCATACCAATCGACCCTTTTCTTGCTCAGATTATTTTAACAAATATGGTCAAGAAGCCACAAAAGATTAAAAACTCACCTGAAAATTTATCTGCAAGAGAATTGGAAATCCTAGATTACGTTACTCAGGGATTTAACAATCAAGATATAGCAAATGAATTAGGATTATCGCGTTATACCGTAGAAGCTCATTTACGTAATATATATAGTAAACTTGCGGTAGATAGTCGTTCTAAAGCAATAAAAATTGCTTATTCATTAGGTTTATTCTGAAAATTGAGAAAGAAATTACAAATACATGTCGATTATTCAAAATTCATTTAACCTATTTATTCCTATTTTCATCATAGCATTTGGTGCTATTTTACTAACCACAACTTTAAAAAAATATTTACCTCCTTCTGTTTCTTGGTTATCAATTTTCCTAATGATGACAGGATCTAGTTTATTAATTCTGCATTTAGCCCCTGTTCAAAAAACACCTCATTGGTATTTCTTTTTCAGCTTAATTTATTTAGGTGTATTTTTCTCATTTGCTCAAGCAGTTTTATATAAGTTCAATCAATCTTTTTCTTTCAAATTGAGTTTTATTCTGGTTAGTATTTTTATTCCTATATTATTTTATTTCGCTTATCTAAATTCAAAATTAGAACTTACTTTGCTTATTTCTTTCCTTTTTTCGGCGTGCATTGTTGGCTTAAAATTTCCAAAAATCTTCGCTGTAAATAGCTATAGTATGATAGACAAAGTGATCAAAATTATTTTTCTATCATCAGGTTTAATTTTTATAGTCCCTCTCATCGATCAGAAAATTATTTTTCAAACAGTGCACACAGATCATGATTGGTTTCAAATACAATTGTGCTTTTTATTTGGGCTGCTGATTTTTTCAACATTATTAATTATCAGTAATGTCAAAGATATTTTAAATATTCATCAAACAGAATTAGAAAGAATGAGACGTCAGGAGCGACTACAATTTTCTCATGATTTACATGATATTTTAGGCAGTTCTTTAGTTCGTTCTATTGGTGTGATTAGCCAAAGCAAAGAAAATTTTGATAACCAACAGTTCTTATCTATTCTGAAACTGCTACGTGATGATCTCAGAGAAGTCATCGACAGTGGATCAAGTGTCTCAGGTGAAGTTCCAAAAACACCTATTTTATGGGGAGCACCTGTTAGACATCGATTTAGTCAAATTTTCAATGAGTTAAGTATTCAATCTGTTTGGGATTTTGCAGAAGTTTGGCATTCACAACCTAGTGCATTGGAATGTTTGACATTATTGCGGATTACAGAAGAAGCACTTACCAATGTCATCAAACATAGCTACGCCAAAAAAGTCATTGTTCGTTTGTATTTTTCTGACCTTAAACAAATTATTTTAGAGATTGAAGATGATGGTATCGGCTTTAATGTCGATGAAGTGAATAGTGCAAATGTCAATATTGGTTTACGTAGCATGAAAATTCGTCTTGAGAAAATTCATTCTGTTATGGATGTTCAGTCCAAACGTGGTCAGACCATCATTAGAGTCATTCAGAGTTAATCATGATGAATCTATAAATATAAAGGAGCTACAAGCTCCTTTATATTTATTGCACGGTCGCAGTTAACTTGATTTGATTGTTATTTGAAACCATGTCCATTTTTTGGATGCTTAACCCCATTTGAGAGAGTTGCATTAAAAAGTTTGCAAGAACAGCATAATTTTGATGTTCAGCGACAATTTGAATTTGCTCACCATTTTGCTGTGAAGAAACTGATAAGCCTTGTTGTTGTGCCGTACGTTGAATTTTATCTGCTGCTGATAGCTCCAGATCATTTGCAGGTTTCATTGTTGCTGCATTACTTTGCATCCAAACCGTTAAATCTTTTAATTCATTTAAACGTTTTTGCTGTTGCTCGGCCAAAGCATGCATTTTCCATAATGCAAAACCAATAATCACAACAACTAAAAAAACTGTTGTGAAAATTACCATCACGCGTTCACGTACAGATAAGCTCTGTAAATATTGATTTAAGGTTTCAATTTTTTGATCGAAACTATTTTGTAGACCTGTTAATGCTTTCATTATTTTACTTTTACCACCCCAATCGCACCAATCGAATCTGCTTGAACGTTACCCAATTCAGCTTGGAAACCTTGTTGGTTTAATTGTTGAGTTAATCCTTGTAAGTCATCTGCGGATTTAGCTTTTAATGACATTGCTAAAGTCGAAGCATCATAATTGACTTGCTGAGCAATGATCTGTTTCTGCATTAAAATCGGTCCTACTCTACTCAACAACGAAAGTGCTTGTGTATCACCCAGCTGACTCATACGTAATTGACTTTCGAACTGACTTTTAATGTTTTGCTCAGTAACGCGACTATTTTCACCAAACCAGAATTTATATTGATCTATCGCCTGAGCCGATGTCTGATCAGCCACTTTTTTTAGTTTAGACCAACGTAAAGCGTCATAACCCAATTGAACAAAAATAACGGCAACCAAAACCAATGCTGAAGCTTTCCAATAACCTGACCATTGAACTTCTGCATTCTTGGATTTTGGCAAAACATTAAATGGATGCTGTTTTGCCTTTGCCAAGGGCTGAAATTGGTAACTAAATTCAGTATATTGATCTTGGCTTGAAGCAGCCATAACTGTTGCTAATTCAGTTGAACTAAGATTTGCCAGCTTATAATTCGTTTCAGGTGTTTGAAACTCAAGGAATAATCCCAAGTCATCCACTGAATTGCCAGACCATTCCGACTCTCTTACCAATAAGTGATCATACAGGTTTGCAATCACCACTTGGTTTTCTTCTGGTGTTGGCAAGATTAAAAAATCAGGTAAGAACGCTGCAATTTGAATTGGCAAAAGACTAAGTGCAAGTTGCCACGTCTCAACTGTGGAATGAGCCACGCCCATCACATTAAGCTGATCATTTTGAAAATGATGAACCACCTTCATTTGATCGATTGGCAAAGTCACATATTCTTCTAGTAAATATTTAAGCCCTTCTTGCCCTAACTGCTTGTAGTGCATTTTTGTCATAGGTTGTTGCAAGATTTGCGCATTACGACTTGGAAAATAGACCACCGTCTCTTTTCCATTATGCGCTTGTAAGTCCTGAATCAACTGCTCAAGACTATTCGCCTGTAACCAATTTTCCCCTGCCGACCAATACCATGTTCCATTGGTTTCGGGCATCCATATATACAGCATCGGTGTTCAGTACCCTTATCCTATCGCGGATATATAAATTATAGTGTTGGTATAAAACGATTCTTTTGTGTTGATAAACCATTGGCAATCACAGCTTGATCATAAATACGTGCTTCTGCTAATGCAAACGGATTAAAATTCTCATGGGTCAATTGCTCTGCGATATGTGCAACTACATTCATATGACAGACCACAGCAATGGATTCATAGGGTAATTTAGATAACCATTCTATTGCATCTTTAGCATCATCATCAGGTTTAATTTTATCGCAAATTAAAACAGGAATACCGTGAAAATGAGCCTTGATGTGTGCCAAAGTTTCTTGGGCACGTAATAGCGGACTAACAATAAAAATTTCAGGCTGAATGACATCTTTTAAAAAATGTCCTGTTTGCTCTGCTTGTTGATGTCCACGCACTGTTAATGGGCGTTGCGTATCATTACCGTTGATTGCTGGAGATGCTTCACCGTGACGTACTAAAGTTAACTGCATAAAACGACCTTATTATTTATACCTATATATTAACAATGATTGATGACAGTTTTCTGATTAAACTTCATGATGTGGTAAAACAAATTCTACATCACTACGATGACCATTTTTCATCAATGATAAAGCGATCGTCATTGGTGGCGCATTTTCAAAAATAACTTCATATAAAGCATTGGTAATCGGCATATAAACATCCAGTTCTTGTGCTTTAGCACGTACTTGGACAATGGTATTAATCCCTTCAGCTGTTTGACCTAATTCTTTAGTTGCTTGATCAAGTGTTTTACCCGAACCTAGTGCAAAACCAATTTGATAGTTGCGACTTAATGGACTATTACAAGTTGCGAATAAATCACCTACACCAGAAAGCCCTAAAAAGGTTAAAGGGTTTGCACCCTGCTTGACTGCAAAACGACTCATTTCCGCCAAAGCACGGGTTAAAATCATACTTTTGGTATTTTCACCGATGTTATAAGCAGCACCCATCCCCATAGCAACTGCATAGATATTTTTTAATGCTCCACCCAGTTCTACACCGTGTACATCATCGCTACCAAATACACGGAATAACGCACTATGCAAAGCATGTTGTACCGCATAACGTACCAATTCCGATTCACTTGCAATCACTGTTCCTGATGGCATACCTGCCATAATTTCTTTGGCTAAATTAGGCCCTGATAAAACGCCGTAAGGAACTTCTGGTAATTCTGCGCGAATAATCTCACTCATGAAACTAAAGGTTTTTGCTTCAATTCCTTTGGTTAATGAAACTACTGCTTGGGCTGTAATAAACGGCGCAATTTGTTTTAAAACATCACGAAATGAGTGACTAGGAATTGCGACCAAAATAATATCTCGATCTCTTACCGCTAATTCTAAATCAGCAACAGCACGTAAAGCTGGCTCCAATGGATAATCAGGTAAATAACGTTTATTAATATGTGTTTGATTAATTTCTTCTGCTACAGCCGCATCTCGAATCCAAATCATGGTATCGCAACCATTGCGTACAGCTAAATTTGCCATTGCTGTACCAAAACTTCCACCACCTAATACAGTAATTCTTAATGCTGTTTTTTGATCTACTGCCACAGGCTCAACTAAATCACTAAATTTTAACTCTGTCATTTTTTTTCCTGAAACCAATTTCTTTCTTTAATCATTCATCAATAAGATTAAACGTGTTGCCATACTTTTAAAAAATCTTGACTCTCTATTTCTGCACGAGGTGCAATCGTTTTAGCCGCTGTTCCAATATAAATAATACCAGAAATCAAATCTTGCTCTTTTAAACCAAATTGTTGCTTAAGCCAATTGGATTCTACAACTGCACCAGAACGCCACATACTCGCAAAACCTTGTGCTTGTAATGAAAGTAAGAAGTTTTGAACAGCAGCACCCGTACTTAAAATTTGTTCGAAGTGCGGAACCTTTGGGTGATCTTGGATCGTGGTTAAGGCTAAAACAAGTAAAGGCGCGCGAAATGGATGATGCTTTACTCTTTCTAATTGTGCAGGGTCATTTTCGCCCATATCAGCTAAAGCATTTGCTAAAAACTCACCAAAAGCCGCTCGTTGCTCAGGTGTTACAACCACAAAACGTGTTGGTTTTAAACGATGATGATCAGGTGCAGTTAATGCAGCTTGTACTGCTTTTTCGAGTTGTTGTAAATTTGGCGCTGGTTCAACAAGCTGACCAATAGATTGACGTTGATGAATATTTTGATGAATTGTCTCTATATTTGAGTCCGTCATTGACATGAATCTAACTAACACAAGGATTTGTTTAGATTAGCATAATCTAGCTAATTTCCACCACGTTTAATCCTTGCTTAATCATCAATTTGAGAAATTTAACAGAGCGCTACTACAAACTGTACATAACCTGCAAAAGCAACTAAAAATAATATGTTCAAATAATCCAATTAGGTAACTACTTGAGAACAAGCAATGAAAAAAACGTTAATCATGAGTTTATTAGGTGGCTTGGTACTCGGGCTCACCGCATGTGCATCAACACCGACCAACACCTTAGCGATCCAAAAAGAAAATAATCAATATGAAGTGACAGGAATTGGTAAAACCAATTTGATCGCTAAAAATAATGCCATTAGTGCCGCTCAAAAAACTTGCACCCGAAATACATCACCAGTCGTGGTTGATGAGAAAACTGCATATCAAGGCGTTTTAAAAGGTGTAGTCGATGAACAAACAGGCAAATTGGTTGAAGCTGCTGCGGGTGTACTTGGAACGATTACAGGTAAAAATGCATCATTAGCCAAAGATGATGACTATCAAACAACGCTTACTTTCTATTGCAAAGCCAATTCATAAATATAAAAAAGCCGATATTAATATCGGCTTTTTTATTACATTCAGCTTAGTGAGCTTCGCTCGCAGCCTCTTCTGAAGCTGGGCTTACTGCTTCAGCATTTTTCTTATTTTGTAATTCTGGCTTATCAATTGCGTTGATCGCAGCTTGTTGCTCTGGAGTAGTCGGTGCTGATACTTCTGAAGCTACTTGTTCTTGCTGTTCAACATTTTTTGCTTCTTCTTTCTTTCCACATGCAGTCAACATGATTGGAGCAATAATTAAAGCGGCAAGGGTTAATTTCATTTTCATCACGGCTTTCCACAGTTACTTGGTTAAGTTGATGACAATCATATTGCAAATATATGACATTTTAATGACACAATAAAAAGAGCCGATTGATATCGACTCTTTTTTAAATCACTTGTTATATAACGAAAGCTAAACCTTACTTAAGCACGCTCAAGTAAAACAGCCACCGCAGGTAATGTTTTGCCTTCTACAAATTCTAAGAATGCACCACCACCCGTTGAGATATAACCGATTTGATCAGCTACTTCATATTTATCAATAGCTGCTAATGTATCACCACCACCTGCAATTGAAAAACCAGCAGATTCAGCAATTGCCAATGAAAGCGTCTTGGTTCCTTCACCAAATTGATCAACTTCAAATACGCCTACTGGACCATTCCAAAGAATCGTTTTTGATGTTTTTAAGATTTCTGCAAAAGCTTGTGCAGTTTCAGGACCAACATCTAAAATCATGTCAGTATCTGCAACATCTTCTACTTTCTTAACAACTGCTTGAGCATTTGCCAAAGAACCTAAGAAGTCACTGAAGTCGATTTGAGTTGCATCAGCAACAACGACATCAGTTGGTAATGGAACACTTACTTTTGCAGCAATTTGTTTTGCAGTGTCAATTAAATCAGCTTCATAGAGAGATTTACCAACATTGAAACCAGCAGCAGCAAGGAATGTATTAGCAATACCACCACCCACAATCAATTGATCACAAATAGTAGAAAGTGAATTTAATACATCAAGTTTTGTTGATACTTTAGAACCTGCAACAATTGCTACCATTGGTTTTTCAGGTGTTTGCATTGCTCGACCTAGCGCATCTAATTCAGCGGCTAATAACGGACCAGCAGCAGCAACTTTTGCAAAACGTGCTACGCCTTCTGTTGACGCTTCTGCACGATGAGCAGTACCAAATGCATCCATAACGAATACATCACAAAGTGCTGCATATTTTTGTGCAAGCTCTTCTTTGTTTTTCTTTTCGCCATGATTGAAACGTACATTTTCAAGTAATACCACTTGACCCGCTTCAACCTCAACGCCATCTAAATAATCAGTAAATAATTTAACATCCTGACCCAAAGCAGTGCTTAAATAAGCTGCAACTGGTGCAAGTGATTGCTCTGGCTTTGGCTCACCCTCTACAGGACGACCAAGATGAGAAAATACCATTACCGCAGCGCCTTTATCTAACGCAGCTTTGATTGTTGGTAATGCAGCACGTAAACGTGCATCGCTGGTAATTTCCCCATTTTTTACAGGAACGTTTAAGTCTTCACGAATAAGAACACGTTTACCTGCTAAATCAAGGTCAGTCATGCGCTGAAAATTCATGGATGGCTCTCTAGTTGATTTTAAAAACGGCACAATTTTAAATGATTCTCTGAAATAAAGGTGAGTTTTTTTGCAGAAAAGCTGTCTAAAATTTCACTTTTGATTATCATAATCATCGTCATTAAATCTTTGTATTCTTATGTCTATTCATCCTGATCCAAAAATTAATCGTTTAAATGTTCTTGGCGAACCTTTATCTAGTTGTTGCTTTGACCCGATCACGGGCTATTTTCGTAATGGTTTTTGCCATACGGCGGTCACGGACTTAGGTCAGCACACCATGTGTGCGCAAATGACTTCAGATTTCTTAAATTTCTCACAAAAAGTTGGGAATGATTTAATTACGCCTTTACCAGAAGTGGGTTTCCCTGGATTAAAACCAGGTGATTTTTGGTGTATTTGCGTCACACGTTGGGTTGAAGCATACGAAGCAGGTCATGCCCCACCAATTAAATTGAATGCTTGCCATAATGCTGTTTTGCATTATGTGCCACTGAATATTCTCGTGGAATATGCGGTCTAATGAATCAGTTTGAATTGATTTTGGCTTCTAGCAGCCAAACCCGTAAAGACTTGATGGATCGTTTACGATTGGACTATCGTTGTATTTCACCTGATATTGATGAATCTGCAATGGGTGAATTACATGCTGATGATTTGGCTAAACGTCTAGCTTATGAGAAGGCACATGTCATTGCTGAACAGAATCCCAATGCGATTGTCATTGGTTCTGATCAAGTCGCTTGGCGTGAACACGCACCATATGACTTTATTGGTAAGCCTTTAAGTGTTGAAAATGCTATTCAACAATTACAGGAAAACTCAGGGAAAACCGTGTTTTTTAGTACAGCACTCAGCGTCCAACATTTGCAATCTGGTTTTGAAATGACATTGGTCGAACATTATCAAGTCAAATTTCGCCAATTGACACTGACTGAGATTGAACGTTATATCGAAATTGATCAACCCTTGCATTGTGCGGGTAGTTTTAAGTGTGAAAGCTTAGGGATTAGCTTATTTGAGAAAATGGTTGGTGATGATCAAACTACGTTGATGGGTCTACCCATGATTCAGTTATGCAAGATCTTACGTGCTTTCGAGCTTAAGGTTCCTTAGAAACCTTATCTAAGCTTATGGAGACAAGGTATTTTTTCAGGTCAATTAAGTTAAATAAAGATGCCAAGACCCATTTTTGTTTACTATAGACACTTATAACCAGTGCTTTGAAGACCTTGTTTAATAAACTTTGCATTATCTTCAGGCATTGTTTCTCTTAATTGGTCGATTGATTTCTGAAAATACGGATGAACTTTAGATTGATTAGCTATATAAGTAATCCTTTCCGCCGCCTGTACCGCATCACAAACGGTTTTTTTATCTTTAATTTTATTCAGATCAAAATCATTATCTATTAAAACTTCAAATCCATTCATTAATGCAGGCATATCGCTGTAAATAATTTTTAATAAAGCATAGAATTCCTTCATATCTTTTTTTGTTGGCTCTGCTTCATAAGCCTGTGTTGAGGTTGATCCCATCAAAGCGATTAATGTAAGAAATAGCGCAATCTTTTTCATTTTATAAGTTATTGCAAAATATATGAAAACTTAGTATAGCATTTCATTATTAACACTGAAAACTAGATTTATGAACCTTTATTGCAGCATAACAAATTATTAATATTCGATTTTACTTTAACGCTATCAAATTTTAATACTAACTGCTTATTTTAGCCACACCCTTAACCCTTACCCAAACCCAATTTGGATAAGGGTAAGCCGACTATTCCTCAACTGAAGAAACTCTTTTCGGTAAAGCAAACCAAATAAAAATCGACAAGATCAAGAATAAGAGCGCAGCCAAATTCAGTACAGAACGATGCGATTGACTAAAGGCCTGTTTTGCAGCTTGAATCAAATGTTCAGCAATTGTTGGCTGTAATTGTTTGGCAGCTTGAACCACCTCACCAATCGAACTACTCACCTGTTCGATAATGTTATGTGGTACATCGACTGGAACCACAATCGAGTTGGCATAAAACCATGATAACATCAAACCGAAAAAGGCAATTCCTAAACCTGCTCCCAACTCATACGCCATTCCCTCAATTGCCCCTGCTGCGGTCGCCTTGCTTGGCGGTACTGAAGACATAATTGCAGAGGTTGAAGCCAATAATGCAATTTCAACACTGAGACCCAATACCACCATCCAACTCCAGACTTGCACCTTCGCCTGCATAAAATCAGTATTTGCCAACCCCCATAGACTTACCGCACTCATCAACATACCGAGCGATGCGACTGAACGTAGACCAAAACGATTGACCAGCATACTGGCAATTGGGCCGCCTAAACTGATTGCCACCATAAACGGTAAAATGAATGCACCCGCAGCCAATGGAGAAAGTTGGTAAACAAATTGCAGTTCTTGTGAAATCAGCAACTCGAATCCGACCAATGCCATCATAGATACAATCGCCATCACTACACCTGTCGCAATCACAGGATGTTTGAATAATTGAATATCAATCATTGGAGAGGTTGATGTGAGCTGTGTACGAATAAAGCCAATCAATAAACTAAAACCCACTGCAAAGATCAAAACCGACCAGATACTAAAACCATGCATCACTGTTTTAATCGCATAGATCATACTTAGGATAGCGACCACCAACACAATAGCCTGTAACAAGTTAAGATTCTGCTTCGGTTGCCCTGCCTGTTTCGGAATGACAAATATAGTAAAAATAATAACAGCAAGCATAATCGGAACATTAATCAAGAAGACTGAACCCCAATGAAAATGCTCCAATAGAAAACCACCCAGTAATGGGCCAAAGGCTGCACCGCCGCCGCCAACTGTAGCCCAAATGCCTAGAGCAAAATTACGTTGTTTTTCATCAAGAAAAGTATTTCGAACTGCAGATAAAGTCGCAGGCAAAATCATGGCTGCACCAACCGCCAATAAAGCACGTGAACCAATCAGTGCATATGCAGTAGAAGAAAATGCGGCTGCCAATGATGCTAGGCCAAACAAAATCCCACCAATCACCATGAGCTTTTTAAAGCCAATACGATCTCCCAATGCCCCCATCGGCAAAATAAGACCTGCCATGACCAAAGAATAAATATCAATAATCCACAGCAACTCATTTGCCGATAATGAAAGAGACTCACTTAAAGTCGGTGTTGCGACATGGAGGACAGTTGCATCAATTGATACAGGGAGATAGATCAATACAACGATTGCAAGAATTAACCACTTGCTAGACATAAATTTCTCTAAATTGGACATATGTTCAAGTTGTTGCTATTATAACCAAAATTGAACACTTGTCCAATTTAAAGATATGCGTTATTTTGTTTGTGTTTGTGACTATCGCCTAAGGCGCTGAAAGTATGGCTTATTTAAATAAAGAACAACGTCGTGAAATGATTCTACAAGCAGCCATGCAGGTTGCCTTGAACGAAGGCTTCTCTGCGATGACCGTTCGCCGTATCGCAACTGAAGCACAAACATCAACTGGGCAAGTCCATCATCATTTTGCTTCTAACTCACATTTAAAAGCAGAAGCATTTATTAAGCTCATGCAGCAACTTGATGAGATTGAAAACCAAGTTCATACCACAAATTATTTACACCGCCTCTCGCTCCTACTTGGATGTGAAAATATTGAACAAATTCAACCCTATTTACGACTGTGGAATGAAGCTGAAGTCCTCATTGATCAGGATCAAGAAATCAAACTTGCATATAATATTGCCATGCAAGATTGGCATCGTTCTATTGTTCGTATGATTGATGAAGGTCAAGCTCAAGGGGAATTTCAATTTGACACGAATAGTCATGATATTGCTTGGCGATTGATTGCTTTTGTCTGTGGGCTAGAAGGCATTTATAAACTGGGTTTGAATGGTTTAAATGAGGTCGATTTTAAAAGACATACTGATGCAATTATTCAGGCAGAGCTATTTAAAAAAATTTAGATAAATAATATCTAGATTTAGTACAAATCCTAAAACCACTTTTTTAAACAATTACTGCATTTTGAAGAAAGTTGATCAATTTGAAAATAAATGTGAGGCTGTTATTTACTATATGCAGCCTCATTACACTAGATCAAATTAAAACCAGCCTTTCCGCCCATTTAAGATTGCATCTGCACAGCGGAGCGTCTCTTGACTCAAGCCCCACAAACGATAATCCCCAGTTGCAGAGGTAATATTAAAATTATGGGTATAAGCAAAACTCAGTTCACGAGCTGGATCACACCATGCCCCTGAACCATTAAAACCAACATGACCAAAACCATGTGGCGCACGCTTGCCCATTGTTAAAATACGGTGATAGCCTAAACGCCAGTGCATTGGAATTGGCATCACTCGATCACGTGCTTTAGATTGTACGGTGCTTAAGTGCTTAAATACTTCTGGATGAATCAATTGTTGACCATTCCACTGTCCTTGATTGGCAAGCATCGCATAGACTTTTGCCAAACTATCTGCGGTAAAGACACCATTTGCCGCTGGAATAACAGCTTGTAAACCAGCATCACTATAGAAGCTAAAATTACGCATGCCTTTTGGAATCATGGCATCTTGGAAATCTTGAGGGCTTTGTCCTGAAAGTTCTAAGAACTTTTCTGATAATGAGGCTTTGCGAGGTTGATCAGTTTTTTTAACTTGTGGCTTTGGTGCAGATGGTTTTTTAGGTTTTTCAAGTAACCGAGCAACTCGCTGTAATTCAGAGTTTGGTGTACCAAAATATGCACCATCCAATTCAAGCGGTTGCACCAGATAACGCTGCATTAACCAACTTAAAGGCTGTTTCGCTGCTTTTTCAATGACCCCACCTACGAGCCAACCATAGGTCAGCGGTTGATAAGCAAAGCTTTGTCCTGCTGCAAAACGAGGAGTAGCAGCTGCCATTACCTCTAACATATGCGACCAATCCAACATTTCTGTTGCTGTCGCAATCGTATTGCGAATATCGAATAAACCACTTTGATGCGATAAAACATGACGCAATGTTATATTGGCTTTACCATTTTGGGAAAACTCAGGCCAATAATGTGCAATAGGCTGATCATAATCCAGTAAGCCTTCACTTACTAAAATATGTGCAAGCGTTGCTAAAATTCCTTTACCTGTCGAATAACACATTGCCAAAGTATCAGATTGCCAATCTTGTTCTTGAGATTTTTTACCAGTAAAAATATCAACAACTTTCTGACCTTGGAAATATATCACCAATGCAGCGCCACCCTGATGACTTCTCGCATCTTGCAAACGACTGAATTGGGTTGCTAGGTCAATAAAACGATGATCAACCTTGCCATGATAATTATGCGTATCGGCAAATAAAATCTCTTTAATCAATGCACACATCCTTATGATATTTATATTTTTTAGAATAACCCTCTTGCGAACAAAAGGGCTGACTCAACAATACTATTCAGTATTAAAGTGCTTTCACTGTTCCCGCAACATGCGGCTTTTTAGATTTAACGTTACGAATCAAGAAGTCAGTTTGTTTTGATTCAGCAGCTGTTAAAAACTCAACAGTTGATGGTAAATACATCGGCAATTTAAACCAAACATCTGCTTCATAAGCAGCGGGTAACTCAATACTCGCCAAAGCTTTTGCCTTACTCCACATGCCATGTGCAATCGCTTGTTTAAAACCAAATGCTTTAGCTGTGACTGCATGAATATGAATCAAGTTAAAATCACCTGAAATCAATGCGTAGCGGCGACCAGTATTCTCAGAAATATTCCATTCTGCTTTTGGCTGATATGCAGGCTCTTTAGATTCTTTCGATTTTTCAGAAGCTTTTTTCTCAGTTTTTTGTCGTGATAAATAAGTCGTTAAACTTTCCATCACCACTTCACCACCCACTTTGGCAGTTGTAATGAAATCGAATTGTAAGCCTTTATCATGTGGCTGAAGTTCGCCAAATTTACATGACAACGTAATTTGCTCATTCACACCGATTTTACGAGTTTGTTTAATTTGGTTACGGATATGAACCAAACCCAAAATTGCAAATGGAAACGCTTCACTGGTCATCATATGCATTTGCAGACTTTGCGACAGTACTGCTAGATAAATTGCTGGTACAAAACCATCATTTTTAAAACCACAAATTTCGTTATAGCTTTCTAAATGTTTTGCATCAATGTTAAGCGTATCTACCACATATTCAACTTGTGGTAATACTTTTTCGCCTTTTGGCTTTTTAAAAATTAAACCTTGAATAACTTTTGGATAAGCTAAGTAAGGCTTTGGCAATTGACTAAAATGGCGTGTATTCATAATGAACCTTTCTATATTTTTATAAAAAAGGGATGCACAAGCACCCCTCTTCAAAACTTTTAACGCTTAAGCGCCCAACAAGCTTTGACCGCATACGCGAACAACGTTGCCTGTCACACCTGTTGAACCAGTAGAAGCATACCAAGCAATTGCTTCAGCAACATCTACAGGTAAACCACCTTGGTTCATTGAGTTCATACGGCGACCTGCTTCACGAATCGCAAATGGAATCGCAGCAGTCATTTGAGTTTCAATGAAGCCTGGTGCAACCGCGTTGATCGTAATACCATTCTTCAATGTTGGTGCAGTAAATTTAACCAAACCAATTACGCCTGCTTTAGACACTGCATAGTTGGTTTGACCCAAGTTACCCGCGATACCACTGATTGATGATACACAAACGATACGACCATTTGCATTTAAACCATCATTAGAAAGTAAGTAATCGTTAACACGTTCAATTGCAGACAAGTTAATGTTGATGACTAGATCCCAAAGCTCTGGCTTCATGTTTGCCAAAGTTTTGTCACGAGTAATACCTGCATTGTGAACGATTACATCCAAACCGCCTTGTTTAGCAGCAGCAGTTTTGATTTTCTCGCCAGCGTCAGCAGCAGTAATATCAATTGCCAATACTGAACCGCCAATTGAACCCGCAACACGCTCAAGATCAGCTTGTTGTTGAGGAACATCTAAGCAAATCACATGTGCGCCATCACGTGCCAATACTTGTGCAATTGCTTCACCGATACCACGGCTTGCACCTGTTACTAGTGCAGTTTTACCCGCAAGTGGCTTAGCCCAATCTAATTTCACTGTTTCTGCTTTAGAAATACGGATCACTTGACCAGATACATAAGCAGAACGTGGTGAAATTAAGAAACGTAAAGTAGATTCTAAGTTTGCTTCAGCGCCTTGATCTACATAAACTACTTGGGCAGTGATACCCTTTTTGAATTCTTTACCAACAGACTTCACAAAACCTTCAAGCGCACGTTGAGCAATCGCTTGTTTTACGGTTTTAGCTGTTTCAGGAGTTGTACCAATTACAATTACACGACCAGAACTTGAGATTTGACGTGCGATTGGATTAAAGAAGTCATACAACGCTTTTAACTGTTCAGAATCTTGAATACCTGAAGCATCAAATACGACTGCTTTAAACTTAGATTCTTTATCATCTGCATTTAAAGGACGAAGGTTTAAACCTACTTTTGCAGCAGTTTGCTGTAATTCAACATTATTGCCTACGTAGCTATCTGCATGGATATTGCTAAGAACTTGTGCAATAGAAGCAGAAATAGTGCTTGAAGGTGCTGCGCCAAGCAATACGGCACCATTTACAACAGGTTGGGCACTTTCAAAACGATCTAAGCTAACTGGTGATGGTAAACCTAAATTTTTTACAACAAATTTACCCAAAGGTGATTGTGTAAATGCTTGGTATTGATCGGTCATGATTATTATCTCTCATACAAATGAATTTTTTACAAACATCTAAACCATGTCAGCAAAATAACATGAAACCAATGTTTGATTGACTCACAATAAATCATACTTGACTTCATGTCTGGATGTCTTGACCTGAATGTGGTCTAAAGCGTCATTCTAGTCAATACAGCAGTATTGGAAATATGCTATGGTTATAGCAAGAATATCGCAATTATGCTTGGAAAAGCCTTATGAGCAAAACAACTCAAGAAAATCCAGCAGTCGAGAATTCTGCTCAAGAGACTGTGTCAAATACATCAAAAGCAACTTCTACTCCAAGTAAAAGTGCTGACGCAACTCCTAAAGCAGCAAGTACGACAACTAAAACGACTCGTCCTCGTTCTACCGGTCGTAGTACAAAAAGCACTGCTTCTTCTACATCTACAAAAGTAGCACCAGCTAAAACAACCAAACCTTCTGTTCAACAGGATAAAATCATGAGCCAAAACACTGTTCGCCGTGTTGCCATTATTGGCGGTAACCGTATTCCTTTCGCACGTTCTAACGGCGCTTATTTTACAGCTTCTAACATCGACATGTTTACAGCTGCATTAAACGGTTTGGTTGAGCGTTTCAACCTACAAGGTCAACGTTTAGGTGAAGTGGTTGCTGGTGCAGTATTGAAACACAGCCGTGACTTCAACATGACACGTGAATGTGTGTTAAATACTCAACTTGCTCCTGAAACCCCAGCTTGCGATCTTCAACAAGCTTGTGGTACTGGTTTACAAGCTGCATTCCAAGTTGCAAACAAAATTGCTTTAGGCCAAATCGAAGTAGGTATCGCTGGTGGTGTTGATACTACATCTGACGCTCCGATCGCTTTCGGTGATGGTTTACGTAAAGCTTTGCTTGAGCTCAACATCGCTAAAACAGGTAAAGATCGTTTAAAAGCTTTATCTAAAATCAACGTTAAAGATCTTATGGATGCACCTAAAAACGGTGAACCACGTACTGGTTTATCTATGGGTGATCACCAAGCAATCACTGCCCTTGAATGGGGTATTGCTCGTGAAGATCAAGACGCTTTAGCTGCTTCTTCTCATCAAAAAATGGCGAAAGCATACGAAGAAGGTTTCTTCGATGACTTAATCACGCCGTTCTTAGGTTTAAGCCGTGACAACAACTTACGTGCTGACTCAACTGCTGAGAAATTAGCAAAATTAAAACCAGTATTTGGTAAAGGCGAAGCTGCAACAATGACAGCGGGTAACTCTACTCCACTTACTGACGGTGCTTCGTGCGTACTTTTAGCTTCTGAAGAGTGGGCTAAAGCAAATGGTCATGAAGTTCTTGCTTACTTAACATTCTCTGAAACTGCTGCAGTTGATTTTGTTGGTAAAAAAGAAGGCTTATTGATGGCTCCTGCTTATGCAGTTCCACGTATGCTTGAGCGTGCTGGCCTTAAACTTCAAGATTTCGACTACTACGAAATCCACGAAGCGTTTGCATCACAAGTACTTTCTACTTTGAAAGCTTGGGAAGATGAGAAATTCTGTAAAGAGCGTTTAGGCTTAGATGCACCTTTAGGTTCAATTGATCGTAGCAAATTAAACGTTAAAGGTTCATCTTTAGCTGCGGGTCACCCATTCGCTGCAACTGGTGGTCGTATCATCGCGACTGCTGCGAAAATCTTAAACCAAAAAGGTTCAGGTCGTATCTTAGTTTCGATCTGTGCTGCTGGTGGTCAAGGTGTAACTGCCATTATTGAAAAATAATCGTTAGCTTGCATACTAAAAAGCTGAATCAAATGATTCAGCTTTTTTTATTTATACATTAAAACTCATAAAAATATTTTAGCTTATCTTGGTCTTTGAAACTTCACATAATAATCATTTAAAACTTTAATCACCTGTTTCAACTCTCTCAAATTTTCTTCTGTATTTCCTATGCGCTCAACAAATCGCTGTGAGTGCAATTCCAAATCAATCTTTTCATTAATTTGCGGTGCAATCCTAAACAGCTTCTCTAGATCATCAAATCGATCTAATTTTCGATTTGAGAAATATTCCAGACGAAATCCTAACTCATTTAAAACGATGCCTTTATAAATTGCACCACGACTATCAAAAACCAAATCATTTTCTTTAAGGAATAACTGTGCAGGTGTTTCCTTTGAACTTTTGAATAAATTAGTCAGTTGGCTTAACATTTTGGAATTGATCATATGGCTATTTCGAGCCTATTAAACCGCTAAACCAATCATTGAAGCAACTGCTAGACTCCACATATAAAAAAAGCATCTTCTAAAAGATGCTTTTTACAATTTATTCTATTATCCGTACTGCTTCTTGAGGTACTCAACAATTTTAGCTGACTCAAACATTTTCACGCCTGTGTTCGGATCAACCAAATATGGAACTTGAATATCTCGTCCCATCACTTCAACAACCTTTTCACGCTTCCCATTCGGTAATGGAATATATTGACCAGGTTTTAAACGCAAAATTGCTGGTCCAATATCTTGCCAACGTTCTTTCGCAACATTATGCAAAATATACGGAATTTCCAACTCAGTCAGAACTTCACGAACCAATCGTGTATAGGGACTTCCTTCAAAACTCCACAATTCAAGTAATTGTTCTGGTGCTGCTCGATTAACAATTTTCTTGTTAATCCATACACCACGTGCTGCATTTGCAAGTGAGGCTAAAGCAGAAACATAAGGAAGCTTTGGATAGTGGCTGAATTTTTTCGGCGTTTGCCCTGTTTTACCGTAGTGCTTGAATAGATGGTGGATAATCTGTTGTGACTCGTATAACTGATCACCCGTGTTTTCATCAATCAGAAAAGGAAACTGTTTCTTACCACCTTTTTCCTTGACGATTTGGCGATATTTTTGACCACCTTTCGGACATGGATAAATTTCCACATCTAGATTCAGCATGGTAATCACTTCACGGACACGGCGACAAAAGGGTGAACCTTCAAACTCATAAAGTTTTAACGGTTTCGAAGGCTGATTCGGTTGTGGTGTTCCCATCACACCTCTTCCTCCTTCAATTAAAGTTGCAACAACAGATTGTAAAACCTTAAATTGATGATTCGCCATTTTGAGCATATTGCTATCCTTTAGCAGTCAACTAGTTTTTCTTTTGCGATTACGATGCCATTATTATCGGCATAGATATAATCGCCAGAATTGATCGTCACACCACCAAAATACAATGTAATATCAACTTCACCTATGCCCTTACGATTACTTTTTTGTGGAATTGCAGCCAATGCATGCACACCTAAATCAAGTTCGGCAATTGCATCAACATCACGCACACAACCGTAAATCACAACACCATTCCAATGATTCTTCACAGCTGATTCAGCAATCAAATCGCCCATCAAAGCACAGCGCATCGAAGCACCACCATCAACAACCAAGACTTTTCCTGCACCATCTGTTGCTAGAAGCTCTTTTACGCGTGAGTTATCTTCAAAACACTTAACTGTTACAACCTGTCCACCAAAGCTCTTGCGTGCACCATAACTCTTAAAAAACTTACCGTCTAAAGATGGCGTTACGACCTGTAAATCTTTCTCAGGATTATCATCTAACAAGTCGCAAGTTACAAAAGGAATCGTAGTCACTGAAAAATCTCCATTATTGGGTTTGTTGTATCATCAAATTATCGTACAGCTTAAATGCTGCTGTCTGAGTTTGAGCTGCATTTAGCATAGTATGCGCCAATTGTTCTGCGGTTACAGGCTTATATTTAAACGGCTTGGTCCAAGTTTTTTCGACCAATTTAAATAGCGTTTGTGCCACATCTTCTAAAACTCGTACTTCACTACGCTTACCAATTAAGAGTGACGGTTGAAAAATTGAGAGCTTATACATCGACAAGCTTTTTAAGTAGTTTTCTAACTCGCCTTTAACTTTATTATAGAAAACTGGTGAATTAGCATTCGCTCCTAAGGCACTGACCACCAATAAATGAATATTTTTATCTTGGATTAAATCAGCAAAATGAGCGTTAATTTCATAGTCAATTGCGTAGAATGCTTGTTTCGATCCAGCTTGTTTAATCGTGCTACCTAAGCAACTAAATGCATGAGTATAAGTGCTTACATCTTCATCATTCAAAAGCAAAAAATCTTCCAGAATAAGCTGAGTCACTTTACTATAAGATTTTAATTTATCTGAATTTTTCCTTACCACAACAGTCACAGAACTAAAATCATTTGACTGTTCTAATTCAGCCACAAGTGCTTCACCTACTAGTCCTGTAGCACCAATAACAATTGCTTTTTTGTCACCTATTCTCATTTTTATTTATTCCGACTCATAACTAAGCCTAATGTAACGTTTTCTTGCAAGATTATCACCTGTTAAATGTACTTAAAAGTATCACAAGGCTTGACTTCGGGGCTTAGTTTCCTCAAAATATGGCACTTGTTTACGGGCTGGTGAATGTTGCCAATATTTTTTGGTTTTAACTTCAGCCCGCCCAGACCAACTTATTTTCAAGGAGTGCACGAGTGGCAAACTCTGCTCAAGCTAAAAAACGTGCTCGTCAAAACGTTAAAGCACGTAAACACAACGCAAGCTTGCGTTCTATGGTTCGTACTTATATCAAACGTACTGTAAATGCGATCGCTGCTGGTGACTATGCTGTTGCTTCAGAAGCTTATAAAACAGCTGTACCTGTAATCGACCGTATGGCTGATAAAGGCATCATCCACAAAAATAAAGCTGCTCGTCACAAGAGCCGCTTAAACGCTCAAATTAAAGCTTTAGCTAACTAATTTGATGCATGTAAAAAAGCCCGATTTTCGGGCTTTTTTATTGTCTTCAATTTAGTAACTCAACGTAGTAGTTTTTTAATTTTAAATTGCACAATTAAATCATATTTTTCAAAAATCTTATTTATTCTGAAAATCTTTAATGACCAGTTCATGCTTTTGACCACGCCAGATCCATTTTAGCTTACTATTGCTAAAATCCTCACCTTCAAACCACACAAATAAGCCCTCCATCATCTCAGGCCAATCCGACTTATCAATTTGTGTTTGACCTGAAATCACTGCAACGATCGCAGCAATAATGGTGTCGTGACTAACAGCCAAGCTTAAACCCTGATGTTGCGTCGGATGGGTATGATATAACAGCTCCAAAACATCAAAAACGCCTGTAATTGGATGTTTCATACCAGGCAAAGCATTGTTCACAAAACTATTAATAAACCCTAATGCACCTTGTTTACGAAAGTAAGGGGCTGCTTGCTGAATATCCAATACAAAGCTTCCGGGTTCTACTAACAATCGCTGCTCAACAATTTCGATCGTATGCGTATTTATTGCCTCATGAATCCCATCTGCACCTTGGATCATTAATGCAGCCGTATCAACACAACGCTGAATTGGACTAGAGATACAATGTTGAATTGCTCGATCCGTATTTTTAATAAGATACTGACCCCATGCATAAGCCAAATCTCGACCTTGCTCCGTTAATTGCAAGTCATAACCAGCCAAACCCTGCCCATTCACCAACTCACGTAAAGAGTGACGAGTAAACAACGTGACAGGAGTTGAAGCATCTGGCAGTAAATCAATTGCTTCAAACATACTTTTAGGCAATAAATGCAGGGCCATATTCACATACAAGCTTAAATTTAGCTCACTATACCACGCACGCTAGAAGACTCAATCTAAAATGCCCGAATGCGCCAACGCCTCGTAAGCAATTTTTTTGCAATATTGATCTCTGAACGCGATAAAACCACCATTCAAAACAGTCTCACGCTGATTATATTGAAATGGTTTTCCATCCAGAGTCATCAATCCACCACCGATACTTTCAAGTAAAGCTTGTCCTGAACTCGTATCCCACTCTGAAGTTGGATGAAATCTTGGGTAAATATCAATTTCACCTTCTAACATCATGCAGAACTTATAGGCACTCCCTGCCTCACGTCTTTCTACAGCACGATCTAGTAAAATTGGTTCGATAAAATTTTTATATTTGGGGTTTTTACTGCTATGGCTTAAACCAATTTGAAGTGGCGCTGCCAAATCATGTTCTTCGATCTGGTATTGAAACCATTCTTGACGACTAAAACTATACTTATAAGGTAAGTGTGACTGATAACCAATATACATGACCTGTTCACAGGGTACGGCAATAATTGCAAAAGTCGTTTCATTACCCTCGATCAGGCTTAAATTAATCGTAAATTCATCGCGCTCATGAATAAACTCTTTCGTACCATCTAAAGGATCGAGCATCCAGCAACGTGACCAAGCAGATCGAGCAGAATAATCACTCTCCTCTGACAACACTGGTAACTCCGGTGTAAATTCCGCTAACTGCTTTAATAAAAAACGATTTACTTTTAAATCTGCCTGAGTCACAGGCGAATCATCACTTTTTTCCTGAATATTAAACTCACCACCCGCACAATAATTTTGATATTCTTCCAATAATATTTGACTTGCCTGCGCCATGATTGGCACAAGTTTCAGAATAAATTGATCTTGTGGGGCAAGCGTTTTAATAAACATAGATCAGCCTTATGTCATATTCAGATTTACAGCAGCAGCCTATCGCCATGTTCGACATGGATGGCACATTACTCGATTTAGCCTTCGATGATTTCATTTGGAATCATTGTTTACCTGAACGTCATGCCCAAACACATCAATGCAGTTTAGAGCAAAGCAAACAAGCACTATTCCAATTTTACCAACAACATAAGCATACACTATCTTGGTATTCTTCGGCGTATTGGACTGCTAAAGTTGGCGTAGATGTTTTACAACTACAATATGAACACCGTGAAAAAATTCGCGCACGTAAAGGTTGTCATGAATTATTAGAACAACTCAAAGCTCAAGGCTATCGCTGTTGGTTACTGACCAATGCCGATCGAGCTGGCTTACAACTGAAGCTTGAAAATGTCGAACTTAGCCCTTACTTTGAAGTCATGATCAGTAGCGAAGAACTTGGACATGCCAAAGAAGAAGTCGCTTTTTGGCAAAAGTTACAACAAATACATCCATTTGATCCAGCTCAAGCAATATTTATTGATGATACGGTTGCGGTACTCCAAGGCGCTCAGCGTTTTGGTATTACCCAATTGTTTAGCATTTTACAACCGTCTAGTGCTAAACCAGCTCGACTCGCCACGGAAGTAGCGTACCCATCACTCGATCATTTAACCAATCTCTTTGATTATCTTGACACCAACTTACAGGTAACAGATGCCAAAACAGCATGAATCAGACAGCATGGATGCCATGCGCATTGATAAATGGCTTTGGGCTGCACGTTTTTTTAAAACACGCTCTATTGCCAAAGCCGCAATTGAAGGTGGTAAAGTCCATCACAACAATGACCGCGTTAAAGTTTCTAGAGACGTCCGTGTTGGAATGGAACTCACCATCCAGCAAGGTTTTGAGAAAAAGACCGTTGTTGTGAAAGCACTATCGGCTGTTCGAGGTGGAGCTCCAATGGCCCAACTTCTTTATGAAGAAACGCCTGAAAGTATTGAGCGTAGAGAGTTGCATGCATCGCAGCGAAAATTGCATAATCTAGCCCGACCTGATCACCGACCAAGCAAAAAAGATCGTCGTGATATCAATCGTTTTAAACAAGAAAATGTACAATCATGGTCATATCATGATGAATAAAATTTTCTAATTTGGACGCGTCATCTTGTGTCGTATTGGCACAGATCAGATGTGGAATATACAACTAGAATCTGCCACTATACTCAAGTCCCAACAAGTTGAGATTCAATACATCCACTTGGGTTAGTCGTTAAGAAATAAAGTTTTGAGGTTTTGAGATGGATGATAATAAAAGCAAGGCGTTACAAGCAGCCTTAAGCCAAATTGAAAAGCAATTTGGTAAAAATACCGTGATGCGCTTAGGTGATAATACTGTACAAGCTGTTGAAGCGGTCTCTACAGGCTCTTTAACTCTCGATATCGCATTAGGGATTGGCGGATTACCTAAAGGTCGTATTATCGAAATTTATGGTCCTGAATCTTCAGGTAAAACTACCATGACATTACAAGCGATTGCTCAATGTCAAAAAAATGGCGGTACCTGTGCCTTTATCGATGCAGAACATGCATTAGATCCAGAATATGCACGTAAACTTGGTGTAGATATTGATAACCTTTTGGTTTCACAACCTGACCACGGTGAGCAAGCGCTCGAAATCGCCGATATGCTAGTGCGTTCTGGTGCAATCGATTTAATCGTTGTCGACTCTGTAGCAGCATTAACCCCTAAAGCCGAAATTGAAGGCGAAATGGGCGACTCACACATGGGCTTACAAGCACGCTTAATGAGTCAAGCTCTGCGTAAAATTACAGGTAATGCGAAACGCTCTAACTGTATGGTGATCTTCATTAACCAAATCCGTATGAAGATTGGTGTGATGTTTGGTAGCCCAGAAACCACTACAGGTGGTAATGCACTTAAATTCTATGCTTCTGTACGCTTAGACATCCGTCGTATCGGTCAAGTGAAAGAAGGTGACGAGATCACAGGTAACGAAACGCGTGTTAAAGTTGTGAAAAACAAAATGGCACCTCCGTTCAAAGAAGCTGTGTTCCAAATCATGTATGGCAAAGGCACTAATCAGTTAGGCGAATTGGTTGATCTTGCTGTTCAACAAGACATCGTACAAAAAGCAGGTGCTTGGTATTCTTATCAAGGCAATAAAATTGGCCAAGGTAAAAATAACGTGATTCGACATTTTGAAGAAAATCCAGCAATGGCTCAAGAAATCGAAAAGGTCATTCGTGAACAACTTCTTACTAAAAACAACAAAGAAGCAGCTCAAACTGAAGATGAAGAAGAACCAGATTTTTTAGAAAGCTAAGCTGAAACGCCCTTCGGGGCGTTTTTCTTTCATGAGGATATAAAACTTGTTTAATTCTGAAAAAATAAAGAAGCCCAAAACACTGACAGGTACAAGATTACGCTCTTATGCATTTGCCCTTCTTACACGTCGAGATTATTCCAAAGCAGATCTCGAAGCAAAATTAAATCAATATGCGATCAATCCAGAAGAAGTCACAAATCTAGTTGAAGAGTTAGCACAACAGAATTACCAAAGCGACCAACGTGTTGCAGAACTCACACTAGCCAGTCAACTTAGAAAAGGTAAAGGATTACAAAGAATTAAACAGGCTTTAAAAGCAAAACAACTCGATACAGAACTTATTACTGAAGAACTTTCAGAGGTCGATTGGCTAGATCAAGCTTATCAACTCAAAATAAAGAAATTTGGGATAGAAGTAGAGACAGATCCAAAACTGAAAGCAAGACAAATTAGATTCTTACAATACCGAGGATTTGATATGGGAATAATTATGAAAGCAATTGCTCGAACGAGCGATGAAGAATGAATGGTGGCAGCCCTACTAGCATTACTTCGGCACATCATAGATCTATTACCGTTGCTACCTTCCGGTCCTGGCGGGGTTCATAGAGTACAATTGCGAAGCTACCAGCAGGGCTACCATTGCCTGACAAAGTATAGAGATTTTTGCCTGAGTTGCAAGACTTGTATCTGTTTTTAAGTGACTTTTTGATTCAATTGCTTATTTCATCAGCAAAATCTATTTCTATATTATCTATTTAATTTAAAAGTGTATAAACATTAAACAATAGATAATTTCTTTATTCGAAAAATGCTTGAAGATTGTAAATGCTTATTGCATTTAAATGAGTTGCTGCTTTAATGACTAAATCAAAAACATAGATCTAGTGTGCCACAAGTAAACATGAGGACTTGTTCGCTCACGGCTTTTTAACTTTATGGATGAATTTTTATGCTAAAAAAGTATTCCGTACTTTTTACTGCCTTACTCGCTAGCGCACATTTATATGCAAATGTTCCCATTGAATCTCGTGCACTTAGCCAGACGATTGCAGATAATACAAATATCTCTAATACTGGCTCAAACCTAAATTGGGATCTCATTCAAAAGAACCAAAAACTAGAAGAAGAAGTTCGAAAATTACGAGGACAATTAGAAGAGCATGACAATTCAATTGAGCAACTGAAAAAAGAGTTAGCAAATCGCTATACAGATTTAGATCAACGCTTAGAATTACTCTCTCAAAAAATTGACCCACCAGAAGAAAATACAGAACCAGAAAATAGTACGACAACTGATACAGTAAAAACAGAAACAAACTCAGCTCCAACATCTGCACCCACCTCAGCAACTCCTAGCCCTGTAAAACAGGATTCAGTGCCTCAGACACCTGTCGTACAACCGAAGTCAAATACTGCTACAACAAGCAATACAAACAACCAAATTGAGCTAGAAAAAGCAGCATATACGGTTGCACTAGATGCCTACAAACAAGGTGGCGCAAAAAAAGCCATCCAACCAATGCAAAATTTCATTAAGAACCACCCAAATGGAATTTATGTTGGAAACGCTTACTTTTGGCTAGCTGAGTTTTATTTAGCGGTTGAACCTGTTGACTATAAAGCAGCTAAGCAAAACTATAATATAGTAGTAACACGCTATCCTAATTCAGCAAAAGCTTCTCGAGCGGTTTATCAACTTTATAGCATTGCAAAAGAAGTCGATAAAAACACTGCTCTTGCCAACCAGTATAAAACGAAGTTGCTTAACCAATATCCACAATCCGAAGAAGCTAAATTTATTCAGAAAAAATAATGCTTATAATGCACAAAAAAGCCAGTTCATAAGAACTGGCTTTTTAAATTTCAAAGCTTAGATCAAACTTATTTGATCTTCGCCTGTGATTTTAAATAATCAGTATAGTCTTCTAGTAACTGCTGACCACGGAACTGCTGATACAACTTAGTTAACTCAGTAATTTGCTCTGGTGGTAACTCATTTGCAGCATTAGTATTCACGTTTGAAACTGCAACGATAACCAACTCATTAGGTAATTTTGCTGTCGTAGCAGACCACATACCTTCTTTAGTTGGCGCAGGAATACTAAAAGCAGCACGCTCAATTGCACGTTTTAAACCTTGAGAACGTGCAAATGTACCTGCATCTTCAAAAGTGACTTGTGATTTTGCAACAACTTGTGCAGCAGGTAATGCTTTAAAATCAGCTAAAATTTTTGCAATTTTTGCTTGAGCAGCTTTATATGCCTTTGCTTCAATGACTTTTGCTTTTACTTCAGCAGTCGCTTGATCTAATGGTTTAACGCCCGCTGCATGGTAATTACGGACTTTAATCCAAATCGTGTCACCATTCGCTAACTGAATATTAGAAGACGCATTACGGTCACCGTTTTTCACATCATCATTAAACAGTTTTGCTTTAACATTTAAATCGCTCAAATAAGGGTTTTGAGTGGTTAAGGTCACCCCATTTAAAGATTCAACACGAGCACCCTTCACTTCTTGAGCAACTGCTTCTAAAGAATCATTACCCACAACCATTTCATTTAAGCTATTTACAGTATCGCTAAATAAATTTGCAGTTTTTGCCTTCTGTACTTCAGCTGTTAAGCGAGCTTTCTCAGTCTCAAATGAAGGAATGTTTGCAACTGGTGCATTTGCTTCAATGATATGGTAGCCATATTGTGTTTTAACAGGCTTAGAAACTTCACCATTCTTTAATGCATTAACTGCATTATCAAAGTCAGCTGAGAAAATACCTGGCGCATAAGCATCAACTAAACCACCCTGTGCTTTTGAAGTTGGGTCTTCTGAGAATTGTACAGCCGCTTGAGCAAATGACATTCCACCTTGAATCTTGGCATAAACATCATTCGCAATTTTTTGAGCTGCTGCCGCATCGCGCGCATCAGTTGTAATTAAAATATGCTTCACTTCACGTTTTGCATCTTTCTGTTGCTTTTCAACAAAAGCCTTATAAGCCTGTTGTAAATCAGCCTCAGTGATATTTAAATTAGTTTGAGGCAATAATGCCGGGCTTAAAACCACATAATCAACATCAACACTCGCAACTTGCTTAAATTCATTTTTATGCTTGTTGTAGTAATCTGTTATTTCTTGAGTTGACGCAGTCAAACCTTTTTTATAATCATCCAACTTAATACTTGCTAAATGCAAAGTACGCTGTTCTGTTTGCAAACTCGCAAGCTGATGTAAATCAGATTTACTCACCAACGCATAATCTAACAAAGTCGATGAAATCATTTTTAGGGCATGATCTTGACGCAAGCTTGCAATTAAAGCTTGGTTAGTCATTCCAACCGAACGTAAATAATTTTCATACAACTTTTGAGAAAACTGTCCATTTTCTTGGAAACTTGGTTGTTGTGCCAACATTTGCTCTAGCTGAGTATCGCTTAAAGAGATACCTAGCTTTTCCGCCTGCTGTTGCAATAAAGAGCGTGCAATCAGCGCATCTAAAGCTTTTTGCTGAATAACTGGCTGATTTAAAAGAGACTCGTCACCCTTTACCATTGATAAATATTGATCTTTATAATTTTTAGTCGCACTTTCCAAGTCTTTATTAGAAATATCTTGTCCGTTAACAGATTTCGCAACGTCTGCTTTATTACTGCCGCTAAAATATCCTTCAATACCTACAAGCGCTAAAGGGGTCAAAAACAAAACTAATAGGACTTTGCCAAGCCAACCCTTAATGACTGTACGAAATGATTCCATAAGTATTCCAATATTTTATTTCGGGGCAATTTTAACTGAAAAACCAAAGCGAATGAATGCTGAATAAAGTATTTCATTCAATAAATAAAAAACGCACCCAAAATGGTGCGTTTTCTGATTTAAAAAGATTACGCAACTGAATCTTTTAAACCCTTACCTGGTTTAAAACTAGGTACTTTGCTTGCTTTAATTTGAAGCTCTTCACCTGTTTTAGGATTACGACCAGTACGTGCAGCACGTTCTTTAACGCTAAATGTACCAAAACCAACTAAAGTAACCGTATCACCGCTTTTAAGTGCTTCAGTGATTGACGCAATTGTTGCATCGAGTGCCTTACCAGCATCCGATTTAGATACTCCCCCTTTTTCAGCAATCGCATCAATTAATTCTGATTTATTCATGATAAAAAATATCCTCTTAATATCGTTTGTTAAGATCCAAGGCTATAGTTTAAAAGGCCATGCCGCCTTTATAGCAATGCTTTAGGGGAGAACGCAATACTAGAAAGGCTTTTTAGCAAAAATAAATACTCAAAAACCACATAAACAGACGAGTGCCTATATTTTTTTACTTTTTATTCAATTTACTCTTTAATTGATTATTTTCTTCAATCAATGCATCTACTTTAATATGTAGCTGAACTAAAAGTTGCTCGATATGCTGAAGATCTTTTGGAGTCACTAGACCAATACGATTCAACGAATGATTCACACCTGTGTCTAAAATTTTTTCAACTTTATCTTTAGTATCCGTCACTGATTCTTTGGCTTTTTCAGTCACTTTTCCAACAGTGTTATCAGCAAAATCGACGGTCTTGGATTCTAGCTCTTCACCCACCTTGACTAAAGAGTCAAATAATTTATTTCCCTCTTCTTCGGCGCGTGAAAAAGCACCTAATCCAGCCAGCCAAATCTGTTGCGTATACTTTTTGAAATCAAGGGCAGATTTTTTAGAACTCTTTGATTTTAGCTTAGTTTTTACCTCTGCCTCATCAGTTGGGTGTTCTACATTTGAGTTGTCCATTAACCATTACTCCCAAGCACTTTACAAACAGTATGTCGTATTTAACCATAAAAATGTTTTTATAATATCAAAGTTAAGACTTGATCGTTTTAAAAAACTGTTCTACAAAGCAATAAAGTCATGTAAATTATTTTTAACAATTGAGTATGGATACTCAGATTTACGTGCTTTATGAAATTTATAGTGTGATTGGCAAGGATAAAGAGACCTATGAGTGATACGCAACAAAGACATAAACACCCCCATTTGTTGCTAAACATTGTCATCATTGTTTTAGAAACTTTTTTTTCATTCATTCTCACGCATGATGCAACTTTACGCTTGCAAGCGAAAAAGCTTATCGATGAAAAAGTTACCATTCGAATCAACAGTTATATTCCTTTTTTTGACTTTTATGTCCAATTTACCGAAAAAGGAATTTTGTTTGATATGAAAGCCCTAGATCGAAAAGTTGATCTGGAAATAAATAGCACACTCATCGATTTGATTAAAATTTTCGTATTTAATAATCAGCGCAGTATCTACAATATGCGTATTTTAGGTGATGCAAGACTTCAAGAAGAGGTAATGGATTTAATCCCTCACCTCACACTCACGAGTATATTCGCAAATTGGAAACAATGGTTCAATGCATTTGATAGTGATGCAGAAGCTATTGCGTCTCAGCAACGAATTGCGCCATTGCTTGATAAAATCGATCAGCAACGCTCTGAGATCAACTCATTATTGGTTGAAGTTAAACAATATCAAAACCGCATTCATCGCCTGCAAAAACGCCAACGTTGGATTAATATTTCATTTGCTGTATTCAGCTTTATTTTAATAGGCTTTTTCGTTTATAATATGTGGATACAATAATTCCAACATATTTCACTTTTCACACGCATTTTGGCAATTAAAAAACTTGACTATTTTAGTCGGAATTCATAAAATTTAGACATCTAGTCTAACCATGTGTACCGAATCATGCGTCTTACAACTCGCGGTCGTTACGCAGTGACTGCTCTACTTGATTTAGCTTTGCAGCCAACTGAACAAACGATCACGCTTGCCGAAATAGCAGCACGTCAATCCATATCAGTCGCCTATTTAGAACAGTTATTCGCAAAACTTAAACGACATGGGTTAGTTTCGAGTGTTCGTGGTGCTAATGGTGGATATCATCTTGCACGAAATGCAACTGAAATTACCGTGCTAGAAATTATCGAAGCTGTAAATGAAACCGTCGATGCAACACGCTGCGACCATAAAGGCAATTGTCAAAATGGTGCAATGTGCTTAACGCATGACTTATGGCAAGAACTCTCCCACCATATTGCCGATTATCTCGCAAAAATCTCTCTTGCAGACCTGATCGCACGCGACAATGTTCAAACTGTTGCACTTCGCCAAAACTCAGCAAGTTTAGATTCAGCCCTCCTATCGGTTACAGGTATTTGACATGAAACGTCCAATTTATCTTGATTATGCAGCAACAACACCAGTACTTCCTGAAGTTGCAGAACGTATGATGGAATGTTTAACCTTCGAAGGGACTTTTGGTAATCCTGCATCACGCTCACATGCCTATGGTTGGCAAGCTGAAGAAAAAGCTGAATATGCACGTGAACAAGTTGCAAACCTAGTTAAAGCAGATCCACGTGAGATCGTTTGGACTTCTGGTGCAACTGAATCTGACAACTTAGCACTAAAAGGTATTGCTCAGTTTTACGGTTCAAAAGGCAAGCACATCATTACTAGTAAAATCGAACACAAAGCTGTGTTAGATACTTGCCGCGAGCTAGAAGAACAAGGTTTTGAAATTACTTATTTAGAACCTGAACCACGTACAGGTTTAATTACACCTGAAATGGTGAAAGCAGCTTTACGTCCAGATACCATTCTTGTTTCACTGATGATGGTCAACAATGAAATCGGTACGATTACTGACGTAGCAGCTATTGGCGAGCTAACACGTGCGAATAAAACATTCTTACACGTTGATGCTGCACAAGCCGCTGGTAAAGTTGAAATCGATCTTTCAACCATGAAAATTGATTTAATGAGCTTCTCTGGTCATAAAATTTATGGTCCTAAAGGAATTGGTGCTCTATTTGTACGCCGTAGCCCACGTGTTCGCTTAAAAGCACAAATGCATGGTGGTGGTCATGAGCGCGGTATGCGTTCTGGTACTTTAGCAACTCATCAAATTGTAGGTATGGGTGAAGCTTTTGAAATTGCTGGTAAAACCATGCAAGCAGAACAAGAGCGCCTTCGCCACCTACGTGACAAACTTTGGAATGGCTTCCAAGACCTTGAGCAAGTGTTCTTGAATGGTCATCCGACTGAGAACGTTGCAAACTATCTTAATGTCAGCTTTAACTTCGTTGAAGGTGAATCATTGATGATGGCGTTAAAAGATCTTGCAGTGTCAAGTGGTTCAGCATGTACTTCTGCAACATTAGAGCCTTCATATGTATTACGTGCTTTAGGTTTATCTGATGAATTAGCACATAGTTCAATTCGTTTCAGTTTTGGTAAATACACAACTGAAGCAGATATTGATCATGTGTTAACAATTACCAAAGCTGCTGTTGAGAAATTACGTGAACTTTCTCCGCTTTGGGATATGTATAAAGAAGGTATTGACCTTTCAACAGTTGAATGGGCTGAACACTAATTCATTGTAGTTTGAATTGAACTCTTCATTGAAAACAGTGTTTTAACCCTCATATTAATATTAGGCTGACCCCGAGGTTTGGAGAAGCGACATGGCTTATAGCGAAAAGGTAATTGATCATTACGAAAACCCTCGTAATGTTGGTGTATTAGACAAAAATGCAGAAAACGTAGGCACAGGTATGGTCGGTGCACCTGCATGTGGCGACGTGATGCGTTTACAAATTCAAGTCGATGACAATGGCGTAATTGAAGAAGCTCGCTTCAAAACTTATGGCTGTGGTTCTGCAATCGCATCAAGCTCTCTTGTAACTGAATGGTTAAAAGGTAAAACGCTTGATGAAGCTCAAGCAATCAAAAACATTGATATTGCGACCGAGCTTGCGCTTCCACCAGTAAAAGTACACTGCTCTGTATTGGCTGAAGATGCAATCAAAGCTGCGATTGAAGACTATCGTGGTAAGAAAGCGAAAGCTTAATTGATGACCGAAATAATATTGGAGTTTTCATGATCCATTTAACTGAAAATGCTGCGACTCACATCAGCAATTACCTGCAAAACCGCGGTAAGGGTGAAGGCATTCGTATTGGTGTGAAAACTTCGGGTTGTTCTGGGTTGGCTTATGTACTTGAGTTTGTCGATGATATCGATACACATGATCAAGTGTTTGAACAACTCGGTGTTAAAGTTTTTGTTGACCCTAAAAGCCTCGTTTATCTCAATGGTTTAGAGATGGATTATGTGAAAAATGGTTTGAATGAAGGCTTTGAATTTAACAACCCTAACCAAAAAGGTGAATGTGGTTGCGGTGAATCATTTACCGTCTAACTAGCAACACCCTCTTTCTTTTCGTCAAAACAGTGTGTTCCGCACTGTTTTAACGTATTTATTAATAGCGGAATTCATCTCCCATGAATCATTTTGAGTTGTTCCAATTACCAGAAGCACTCGATATAGATTTAGCAGCTTTAAAAAAACAATTTTTAAGTTTGCAACAGCAATATCATCCCGATAAAGCCACTGACAAAGATCAAGCATTGATCAAGTCGAGTGAAATCAATCAAGCGTATAAAGTGCTCTCACAAGTTGATAGTCGTGCGGCGTATTTACTTGGCTTAAAAAAACAAGATCATCACTTGGATCAGTCCATTAGCGATTTTGAATTTTTACAATCTGCACTCGAAATGCGTGAACAGCTTGATGAGGCCACCTCTACCGAGCAACTTAGTACCTTAAAAGTTGAAGTTCAGCAATGGATTGACGGTTTAGTTCGTGAATTTAAAATCGATTTTGCTGAAGAAGACTGGGCTGAGGCTCGTGATACCGTTCGTAAACTACGTTTTTTTCAACGTGTAATGAATGATATTGATAAAGCTGAAGATCGTATGTTGGACGAAGAAGATATCTTCGATCTCGATGATGATTTTTAATCCGCTGTTACCGAATATTTTCAAGGGATACCTCACGCATGGCACTTTTGCAAATTGCTGAACCAGGTCAATCTACTGCTCCGCATCAACATCGTATTGCGATCGGTATTGACTTAGGGACAACCCACTCTTTAGTGGCGACAGTGCTATCGGGAAAACCGAAAGTTCTGCAAGATGACAAAGATCGTGTATTACTGCCGTCGATTGTTCATTACGCAAAAGATTCAACAACGTTTGGTTATCAAGCCAAGCCATTTATGCTGACTGACCCAAAAAATACTGTTGTTTCAGTAAAACGTTTTATGGGTCGCTCACAAGCAGATATCAAATTCCAGCATCCGTATACACTTGTTGGTGCAGAAAATGAGATGCCAGCATTTGAAACTACCGCTGGTCGTAAAACGCCTGTCGAAATTTCTGCTGACATTTTAAAACAGTTAAAAGATCGTGCCGAAGCAAGCCTCAACAACCCCATCAATGGTGCAGTGATCACTGTTCCGGCATATTTTGATGAAGCACAACGCCAAGCGACACGTGATGCTGCTCAACTTGCAGGTTTAAATGTTTTACGTTTGTTGAATGAACCTACTGCGGCAGCTGTTGCCTATGGATTAGACCAAGATACCAACTTGAGCACCGATCGTAACTATGTAATTTACGACCTCGGTGGCGGTACATTTGACGTCTCGATCCTACGTTTTTCACAAGGTGTCTTTGAAGTTCTGGCGACTGGTGGACATACCGCGCTTGGTGGTGATGACCTTGACCGCCTAATCGTGAAATGGGCAAAAAAACAGCTTAATATCGAAACTTTAAGCGATGAAGAATATGCTGTTTTTGTTGTTGCAGCGCGTCAAGCCAAAGAATACTTAACAGATCATGAAACTGCCGAATTAAAACTACTGGATGATCGCCTCACTTTAGATCGCCCAACTTTTGAATCGATTATTCAAGTCGCACTCGATAAAACCATGAGTGTATGCAAACGTGTACTGCGTGATGCTAAACTTGAACTCGATGAAATCGAACATGTGGTTTTAGTAGGTGGTTCAACACGTTCATATGCCGTACAAAAAGCTGTACGCGAATTATTTGAACGTGAACCACTCTGTACCATCAATCCTGATGAAGTCGTTGCAATTGGCGCATCTATTACCGCCAACCAGCTCATAGGCAACAGTCAAGATGGTTCATTATTACTTGATGTCACGCCACTTTCTCTTGGTCTAGAAACCATGGGTGGATTGGTTGAACGTTTGATTTCACGAAACACCGCAATCCCTGTAGCTCGCCGTCAAGAATTCACCACTTATCAAGATGGTCAAACAGCGATGTTGATTCATGTGGTACAAGGTGAACGTGATTTAGTCGAGCATTGTCGCTCATTGGGTCGTTTTGTTTTACATGGCATCCCACCAATGACTGCTGGTCAAGCACGGATTGAAGTGACCTTCCAAGTTGATGCGGATGGCTTACTGACAGTATCTGCGAAAGAAACCACTTCTGGTGTTCAAGCGCAAATTGATATCAAACCATCTTATGGTCTATCTGCTGCTGATACAGAACGCCTCTTGGTTGAAGGTTTCCAACATGCGGAAGAAGACAAACACTTGCGCCATCTGCAAGAAACAAAAGTGGAAGCACTACGTGAGTTGGAAGCTTTAGAGCAAGCGTTAAAAGCAGATACCGATTTACTCTCTCAGCAACAAGCACGAGATCTAATTCTTGCTGCTGAAGCGTTAAAAGCTCGTCTTAAAACCGATGAGCTTGCAGCGATTGAACATGCTGTTCAACAACTTAAAATTCACAGCGATGCCTTTGCAGCACTTCGTATGAATCGACATATTGACCATGCCTTAAAAGGTACAAAACTTGAAGATTGGTCAAACTCAAACTAAAGGTATAGGTGATCAATATGCCACGTATTAAAGTTCTTCCTCATGCACTCATTTGCCCTGAAGGTGCAGAATTTGAAGTCGAACAAAACGCCAATTTATGCCAAAGCTTATTGAAACAAGGCATTAAAATTGAACATGCTTGCGACATGTCTGCGGCATGTACGACTTGCCACGTGATTGTTCGTAAAGGATTCGATAGCCTTGAAGAAATGAACGATGTTGAAGCGGATCTACTTGATCGTGCATGGGGCTTAGAACCTGACTCTCGCCTGTCATGTCAAGTTGAGATCGTTGATGAAGATTTAGAAATTGAAATTCCGAAATATACGATTAATCATGCTTCGGAAAATCACTAAGCTTTATCCATAAAAAACTCCTCTTTATTAGAGGAGTTTTTTTAATTTAAATTTATTGATCAACATCATAATCATCAAAATATTGCCAAACAGACTCCACATGATCTCTATAAGCACCTTTATCAATAGGTAGATCATATAATATTTGTAAATCTGGATTATATTTGAGTAATTGTGCCATATTGGTCAATTGAATATTTTGCTCAAAATCCAAACTATTTTCAGAAAAATCATGTGCATCCACATGACAATACATTTGCCAATCTCCGCCTGAGTGAGATACCCAACGTATTGGCAATTTTCCATCAATGACACAAGAACACGCAATAACCCCTAAATATTGTGGGAATGCTTTGTATGCTTGCGGATTAAAATCTCTGGTGAAAGGAGTCGCATCCATCACTTCCTGATAGCCTGTAAATGCAATTCCTCGTTCCGCAAAGAAATTTTCAATATCACCATCTTGACGTTTTGCATTATTCAACCAGATCACTTGCCATTCAGTTAGACGTTCTCCACGGTCAGCAGTAAATACGCCTGTTTGAGGTTCATTAATCCAGCAGCTTTGACGTATCAAAACCAAAGGATGTTCCGCTCCAGCTGTTTTTTCGGAAAACTGTTGAGCATCTTCATAATTGGAAAATGCACAATAATAATCTTGCCCCTCATATTCATCTAGCGCACCACGTTCTGGATGACACCAAACTCGATATTCAAGAACATCATCATAAAAATAACCTGCACCTGACTTTACCAAAGCAGGATACTCACCCACCATGCTCTCATCAATAGCCAATGGATACTGTGAAACGAATGCAGACATTATTTCAACTCTATAATTAATTATTGAATATCTTTATCTTACTTCATCATCCAAAGTCAGTTTTGGAATACCCTGAGCATTGGTAATTTTTTGTTGTGTTTTAATACGCTGAACCATATTCTCCAAAATTTCAACCAATTCTGGATATTCATAATTCTGCACTTCCTCTAAGTTCAAGACCAGATGGAAGCCTTTATAATCGAAATCAAACCATTTTTGTGTATCGGATTTCTTACCTGTGAATTTTTCCATTACCTGCCACGTTTTAACAGGCCCTTGAATCCCTTTTAAATAAATTGGCACTTTCGGTACGCACAAAAACTCACCTTTAATCAGTTGGTGAGTGTCATCCGCAATTAAGATTTCATCAACTTCAGCAGCAGACTGCAAACGCGCTGCTAAATTTACATCACGACCAACGATGGTATAAGCCATACGATGTGAAGCCCCGTAGTTGCCTACGTGACAATAACCCGTACTAATACCCATTCGAATGTGCAACGCTGGATAGCCCATTTTCTTCCAACGCTCACGCAACAATTTCATTTGCTGACGCATTGCGATCGCCATTTCTACACAAGACTTCGCATCTTGTTCAACACCCTGAGAATTTGGATCACCGAAGAAGATGAGAATCGCATCGCCCATAAACTTATCAACGGTTGCTTCATACTGTTTTGCTATTTCAGTCATATGACTTAAATAATCATTAAGTAAAAAAGCTAAATCATCAGGAATAAGGCTTTCTGAAAGTTCAGTAAACCCTTGAATATCGGAGAAGAAAATGGTTAATTTCTTACGTTTGTATTCAATTTTAGCTTCAGCTTCCCCACGCATGATCGACTGCCATAATTGTAATGGCGCATATCGACTCAATTGGTTAGCAAAAGCAATGTAGCGTGTCATTTGGTTATGATAATGCTGACGCTGTTGCCCTAAAATATTGATTCTTCTATGTTGATAATAGTTACCAATCACAATAAACATCATCAAACCAAATAAACTAACAACAGTCAGTTCTGGATTTGTAGGTTCGAAATATTCTTCAGCACCAAAAATTGCAAAAGTACAAAAGTAAAAAGTGAGAACACCGATCAGTCCGATTAAACACGCAACAGGGAGTGTAATTTTATTATTTAAACCAACGTAAAGAAGTCCAAATAAAATCGTAAAAGTAGGAACTAAACTTAGGTGTAACCCTGCAAGTACAATCGCAACGATGACCGCTTCAAAAGCAAAAAGTACGTTTTTTTCAGTATTCTTATCAAATTTGTATTGGAGCCAGTTGTCTAATTTGGGACAGATTAGGAAATGAATCAGTAATAAAGGAAGGATGTAAAGCTGATAGTTAGCACTCGGTGCGGTAAATGTATAAATTACCAAAATCAATGACAATATCGAATATCCCATCAAACGATGAAAATAAGCGAACTGTCTAGGTTCTTTATCTATTAACCTATCTAGTGGCACCCTATCCTCCTTCCTTATTATAGAAGATTGTTTTTATTTTATATTTCCATCAATCCATACGCCAGTCGAATGGCATATCGCCTTGACCACGTAATGCAAGCATCAAGGTTTGACGCATATGCGCGAGTACATCATTACTATAAGGTACCGCAGGCGTACCCCAAACAGGTTTCGGCCACGCAACATCATTTTGATAACGCACAACATGATGAAAATGAAGTTGTGGTACAACATTACCTAATGCAGCAACGTTCATTTTGTCTGCACGAAAAACCCGTGACAATTGACTAGATAACCAGCTAGATTCGCGCAAGAACTGCTCTTGATCAGCTTGGCTTAATTCATATAACTCGGTAATTCCCGGTACACGCGGTACAAGAATCAACCATGGAAATTGCATATCATTCATTAAACGACATGTTGAAAGCGGAAAATCGCCTACAAAAAATGTATCTTGAGCAAGTTGTGGATGCAAACTAAACATATCTTTATAAATGATGCAGAATAATGATGATGGTCAATACTATCACATCAGTTTTGATGTGAGTATTATTAGTCGCCTGTTTGATTACAAATAACAATGATTTTCTTTATTTATTACATCAACATCTGACAAAAAGCAGATTCTTTGCTTAAAGAAAATCAAAGTAGTTTAATTATGCAGCAAAAAATTTACTTTTCAACTAACTATGTAGTTCGTTGAGTAGTTTATTCAATAGATCAACAATAAACTGAATCCGCTTATCGTACTCAGCCATTTGCACTGTGATCTTTAAGCGTTGACCACCTTCCATACGATAGTGGGTTGGATTCTTTTGCATTAATTGAATGATACTGATTGCTTGCACTGGTGTGTCTGGCGAAAATTCAATGTATCCACCATTATTATTGACATCAATCTTAGTAATCCCTAGCTGCTCTGCCTTCAAACGTAATTGATGCACACTAAACAATTGTTTGACTGACTGAGGTGGAATGCCAAAACGATCAATGAGTTCCATCCGAATATTATCAAGTTTCTCTTGCGTATCAGTATTACTAATACGCTTGTAAAACAGCAGACGTTGATGAACATCCCCTAGATAATCATCTGGAATCAGCGCAGGCATGTGTAGGTTAATTTCAGCAGTTAATGACAAAGGTGCATCAAAGTTTGGCGTTTTGCCTTTTTGGATGGCTTTGGTCGCTTTCTCTAGCATTTCCATATACAAGCTATAACCAATTGCTTGCATTGAACCACTTTGCTGCTCACCGAGTAATTCACCAGCCCCCCGAATCTCCAAGTCTTCAGTTGCAAGCATGAATCCTGCGCCCAGTGTTGAAGCACGTTGAATAGCATCAAGACGTTTTTCTGCATCGCCTTTGAGATGTTTTAGCGATGGAACCAATAAATAGGCATACGCTTGGTGGTGCGAACGCCCAACACGACCACGTAATTGATGCAATTGCGCCAAACCTAACTTATCTGCTCTTTCAATGATAATCGTATTGGCATTCGGTACATCAATACCCGTTTCGATAATGGTTGAACATACAAGAACATTATATTCTTTGTGATAGAACTGCTGCATGACCTGCTCAAGTTCACGTTCGCGCATTTGTCCATGTGCAACTGCAACACGTGCTTCTGGGACTAAATTACGAATCGTTTCTGCTGCTCTTTCAATGGTTTCAACTTCATTATGTAATAAATAAACCTGACCTCCTCGTAACAACTCACGCAAAATCGCTTCTTTAATTGAGTCATCCGTATGTTCTTGAACAAAAGTTTTGACTGCTAAACGGCGGGCTGGCGGCGTTGCAATAATCGAAAGATCTCGCATCCCAGAGAATGCCATATTCAAAGTTCGTGGAATCGGCGTCGCCGTTAGTGTCAGCATATCCACATCGGCGCGTAAAGCTTTAATCCGTTCTTTATCACGAACACCAAAACGATGTTCCTCATCAACAATCATTAATCCAAGATTCTTGAATTGAATGTTTTCTTGCAGGATTTTATGTGTTCCCACCACAATATCAACTTTGCCTTCAGCTAAGTCTTCAATCGTTTTCAGATGTGTTTTATTGCTACCAAAACGAGACAGTACTTCAATACGCACCGCTGTATCAGCAAAACGATCTTTAAAGGACTCATAATGCTGCTGTGCCAGTAGCGTAGTAGGAACTAATACCGCAACTTGCTTGTTGTTTTGTACTGCAACAAAAGCTGCTCGCATCGCCACTTCAGTTTTACCAAAACCGACATCACCGCAGACCAAACGATCCATTGGTTTGGCAAGCTGCATATCGTGGAGCGTAGCTTCAATTGTATTGGCTTGGTCTAAAGTCTCTTCATAGGCAAAGCCACTGGAGAATTGCATATATCCAGTATGATCCAATTCAAAGGCAAAACCCGGTTTCGATTGACGGCGTGCCTGAATATGTAACAACTCAGCCGCAACATCATGGATTTGCTCTAAAGCTTTCCGCTTGGCTTTACTCCATGTATCTGTACCTAATTTATGCAAAGGGGCTAGGTCAGGATCGCCACCACTATAACGACTAATTAGATGCAAATTGGTGACAGGCACATAGACTTTCGCGCCATCTGCATAATCGAGCTGTAAAAACTCATGATCCTGTTGATCAATTTCTAAGGTAATTAAGCCTGCATAACGCCCAACACCATGATCGATATGTACTACAGGCGCACCAATACTGAGTTCAGTTAAACTCCGAACAAGAAATTCTTCAGAAACCTCTTGTTGACGCTTACGACGTCGTTGCACTACCCGATGTTCATAGAGTTGATTTTCAGAAATGACTGAGAGTTGATTGCTGAGCACGAGTCCACGATCTAATGGCGCGCTTGTGATTGCAACTTGTAGCTTGTCTTTCTGAAATTGAACAAAACTCTCTACATTTTGGATTTCACCTAAAACCGAACGTAATGCATCTTTTAAAGTTTCACGCCGACCTGCACTTTCTGCTACCAATAAAACAGGATGTTTAACTTGGTCAATATAATATTTAACTGCTTCAAAGGGCTGTTCTTTTTTAGGGTCAACTGCAAGCTTTGGTGGTTGTTCTGCTGCAAGATTTAAAACACCTACTTTTTCGTCAAATGCTTCTGCTGAAGCTAAAATCCTTGGAAATTGGTTTAATGCCTGTAACACATGATTTGGCATTAAAAAAAGCTCTTCAGGCGAAAGAATTGGTTGGTCGATGTTATGACGGCGATCTTCATAACGACGAACCACTTCTTTCCAAAAATTGATTAATTCATCTTCAACTTCGTTATTTGTAATGACAACGCAATTCTTTGGTAAGTACGTCATAAGCATACTTTGCGCTTCCATCACCTTTTTCTCAAAGAATAAAGGTAAATAGAACTCTAATCCCGGTGTTGCAATTCCTTCAAGTACATCTTGATAAATTGGGTTTTTCTTGGGATTCGCAGTTGGAAAACTTTCTGCGTAACGATCTCTAAAGGTAGAACGTCCCTCTTTTAAAGGAAATTCTTTTGCTGGTAAAACGGTGAAGTTTTTTAAAGATTCAGTGGTTCTCTGCGTTTCAGGATCAAAAAATTTTAAGCTTTCAATTTCATCATCAAATAAATCAATTCGAATCGGTTGATCTTGTCCAGATGCATAAATGTCCATGATACTGCCACGAACTGCAAATTCCCCATGATCATAAACAGTATCAACCAAACGATAGCCTGCTTGTACTAATTGCTTTTTCTGTGCTTCTAAATCGAGTCGTTGTCCAACTTTAATATCAAAGTGTTCACCAACCACCCATGAGTAAGGTGCAACACGTTGTGCTAAGGTACTGGCAGAAACTAGTAGAATACCCTTTTGTGGCATATTCGCTAAAATCGCCAAACGTTCAGAAACAATATCTTGATGTGGTGATAAACGGTCGTACGGCAAAATTTCCCAATCAGGAAAAATTGTTGGTTTTATCCCATAAAATTCGAGTTCACTTTCGAGCTGGGCAAGATGCTGATTATTTCTCGCAACAATGACGTATAGATTAGAACTCTGTGTGGCAATTTCTTTGAATAATAATGCTGCAGATGATCCACGTAAGGAACCAATCCAGCGCTTTTCGCCTGCTTTGAATTGTTGTAGGTTTAATTGAGAGATTTCTTGTTGAAACATAGAGAAAATCATGTAATCGAAAAGACAATAGGCTTAGTTTAACATGGAGTTTTTTATGTGGATATGAATCCAGAAAGAAGACTAACTGGATTTATCCTTTAATTTTTTCTCTAATCGACGATCCATCAAACGAAATAATGGTCGAGTTAAATTCATCACTGTTGTTGGTGCTGTATTTAGTAAAGCATTGGCAATTGCACCACTGGTACTGGTAATACGATAAGATTTTTGCTGTACAGCTTTGACAATCCAGCCTGCGGCGGTGGACGTATCTAGCATCCGCATATGTTTATAAATCGTTGTTTTAGATGACATGGGTGTTCTGACCATTGGAAAATAAACAATACTCACATCAATTCCTTGATCACCTAGCTCCATTCTGAGCGAACGTGAAAAGGATTCTAAAGCCGATTTACTGGCTAAATATGCTGAAAATAATGGAATTGGAACTTGAGTTGACATAGTAGAAATATTGACAACATGTCCCTCACCTTTTTCCAGAAAATGTGGCAACAAGGCTAATGTCAAACGCACTGCTGCAAAATAATTGATTTGCATGGTACGCTCAAAATCGTGCAGCCGATCTAATGCCTGAATAATTGGACGACGTATTGAGCGAGCAGCATTATTAATCAGGACATCAACTTTTGCATGTTCACTAAGTATTTGTTCAATACAGTTTTTAGCATGATCTTCCTGAGTAATATCTACAGGATAAATCCATACTTGACCGCCTTGCTGTTGAATGACCTGCTGTACTCGTTCCAATTCATCTTTACGACGAGCAATTAGACAAATTTTCGCACCCAATTCAGCTAGCTGAATCGCAGCTTGTTCACCAATTCCACCTGATGCACCTGTCAATATAATGGTTTTTCCTTGTAGATTTGTCATACGTTTTCCTATTTTTTATACAATCTATAATTATCCATTTTGATCTTATTCATTTAGCTTCTAGGAGAAAAGTCTTCTTCGGAAAAACTCAAAGAAAGTCTTTCTCAATTTATGATTAAGCTCACCAATAATTTTGATTTACTTAGGCTATTTAACTCGCTATCCTATTCAAATCGTTTATATGCGATAAAAATGAAACTTACGATCATTTAAAAAATCAAATAGTTATATTATTTTTTAATAAAAAGAGAGAAATTTAATCTAAATCTATGTCAATAATCATTCCCACTCAACAAATTCGAGCTGCATATAACGATAAAACCATCCGTGTCTATCAAGCTTATTCTCATTCCATAGCCAATGCGGCTATCAAACATCAAACTTTTGTCTCACCACCATTTAAGATGGATAGAATGACATGGATTAAACCCTCATTTCTTTGGATGATGTATCGTGCTGGTTGGGGATTTAAAGATGATGGGCAAAACCGTATCTTAGCCATTGATATTCGCCGAGAAGGTTTTGAATGGGCTTTAGCACATAGTTGTCTTAGTCACCGTGATCCGACCACAAGTGAGCAAGCATGGCAACAACTGAAAGAAAATTCACCTGTACGAATTCAATGGGATCCTGAACGCGATCTATTATTACGACCACTTGAACATAGAGCGATACAAATTGGACTGAGTAAAGAAGCAGTCCAACATTATGTAAATCAATGGATTGTTTCGATTACAGAGGTCACACCACTTGCACATCAGATTTATGCTTTAGTACAAAAGAATAAAATGGAAGAAGCTCAATTACTATTACCAAAAGAAATGGTATATATTCCTTCAATAAAAAGAGATTCACTCTGATTGAATTACTTTTTATTGAAAAAATAGGATTTTCTAAACTTTTTTCAGCATCAAATCGTAAAACAATAAAGGCTGATTTCTCAGCCTTTATCTATATTTATTAATTGACAGAAGCCAACTTCACATCAGGAAAGAAACGCTCTTCTACCATGTCATAACACCATTGGAAAATAAAGGTATAAACCAAAATACACATCGTTAGACCAAAATCTAAAATTAATGCATCAATAAAGCTCATCTTCATCATATAAGCAATAATTGGAATGGTCGCAAGCATCAAACCACCCTCAAAACCAATCGCATGCAAGATACGCACAGGGATAGTTCGTTTCCACTGATATTTATGTTCAACTTTCTCAAAATAATGGTTAAAAATCATGTTCCAAATCACTGAAATCACGGCCATGATTACACCTAGAATACCAGTCACCTCTAAAGGCATACTAAAAATAAAACTTAACGCAATTGCGATGATGACCAATAAGATCACTTCATAGCTAATTGCATGAATGAGTCTTCTTCTGGAAATCAACATTTTATAACACTCTTTTGTTTGGATACTTGTCATTTTATTTTTATAATTTTGATTAATCTAATCAGGTTCTTTCAGTTTTTTTGACAGATGAATATTAATCAAGAACAACTTCTAATGTTCCAGACCGTAATCGAAACAGGTTCATTTTCGGCTGCTGCGCGGAAACTCGGTAAAGTTCCTTCGGCAGTGAGTATGTCAATTGCCAATTTAGAAATTGATCTCAATCTCAATTTATTCGAGCGAATTGGACGCGAACCTACACCAACACCTGCGGCAATGGTTTTATATGAAAAAACTCAACAACTTTTGATTGAGATAAATCAATGGAAACAACATGCTCATGCGCTCAGCACTGGACTAGAGTCAACTTTGAACATTGTCGTGGTTTCTGAATTGCTGCATACCAATTGGACCGATTACATTACGTTACTTGAACAACATTTTCCAAATCTGACCATTAATATTTTTTCTGCTCCTCAAGAAGATGCTTTACAGATGTTACTCGATCAGTCTGCACAACTTGCACTCATGTTTGAACGAGAACAGTTAGATAGTCGTGAACAATTTGTTGAATTAAAAAGAGAAGCTCTTGTTCCAGTGATTGCTCAAGGTCATGCTTTAGCCCAATTTGAGCAAATTTCATTTGAGCAAATGGTGCAGACACGCCAAATCGTGGTCGCTAGCCGTGACCATAGCATCAAGCCAGAACTACTATTTTCTAAAGATTATTGGCGCACAGATAATCATCATTCTGCTTGTATGATGATTCTTCGGAATTTAGGTTGGGGAGTTTTGCCCCTAGAAATGTTTAATGAAAACCCTGAATTAAAGAAAAAGCTAAAAGTTTTGCAACTTTATGATTTCACACCTAAGTTTGAATACTATGTCGATCTAGTTTGGAGTCGTGAAAGCGAGTTAGGTGTTGCTGCTAGATTTTTGATTGAACACATTCGACTACTACGTCAGCAACCTAGAAAATAGAGTAAATCACTCAGGTTTAAATGTATTGAATGCGATGCTTTGCTTTCCTGTAGATTGTGCTATAAAGAAGTTATCCATAATTTTGTTTAAGTAAGAACGCTATATCAATGACTCAGACTGCATTACACCAATTAAAAAATTTAACAACCGTTGTTGCCGATAGTAGTGATCTAGAAGCGATTGAAAAATTTCGTCCCTTAGATGCAACAACCAATCCATCACTTATTACAGCAGCGGCTGAACAACCTGAAAGTAAGCAACTGATTGAAGATGCTTATACACAAGCAAAACAAGAAGGCTATCAAAGTGATGAACTGATTGAACGCGCCATTGATATTTTGACGGTGAAGTTTGGCGTTGAAATTTTAAAATTGATCGATGGACGTGTTTCAACTGAAGTCGATGCTTCTCTTTCTTATGATACTGATGCGACGATTGCCAAAGCGCGTGAACTTTCTAAACTTTACCAAGGTTATGGTATTGAGCAATCTCGTATCTTAATCAAGATCGCATCAACATGGGAAGGCATTCAAGCAGCTAAAGTTTTAGAGGCTGAAGGAATTCCGTGTAACTTAACATTATTGTTTGGTTTGCATCAGGCCCAAGCTTGCGCAGATGCAAAAGTAACCCTTATTTCTCCTTTTGTCGGTCGAATTTTAGACTGGTATAAAAAAGCGGAAGGCATCGAGCAATACCCAATCGAAAACGATCCAGGTGTTCTTTCAGTCAAGAAAATTTATAACTATTACAAACAACATGGCATTGCGACACAGGTCATGGGAGCAAGTTTCCGTAGCACAGCACAAGTCCTTGGTTTAGCAGGTTGTGACTTACTCACAATTGCACCAAATCTATTGGCTCAACTTGAACAAGATCAACAGGTTGTTGAAGCTCAACTCAGCTCAACTTCGGCGCAACAAGCTGAGAAAATTGAACGTACAGCTCAAACCAAAGAAAGTTTTAAAGCTGAACTTGAGCAAGATTTAATGGCTTTCCAATTACTACAAGGTGGTATTGATGGCTTTATCAAAGCACGTGATCATTTGAGTTTATTACTGCGTCAATCTTTCGGTATTGATGCAGAGATTCGACCTTAATTAGTTTATTTTTCACCTATAAAAACCGATTTTTGTTATATTAATGAAAATCGGTTTTTTAATGAGTAGGTTGTGTTCGGCGTAACGGATTTAACTACATTTATTATTGGTACAATCTTAATTGTGTTATTGCCTGGCCCAAACTCTTTATATGTCATGTCGGTCGCTTCACGTTATGGCATTCGCACGGGCTATGCAGCAGCATGTGGTGTATTTACAGGTGATTCGATTTTAATCCTGTGTACGGTATTAGGTGCAGCGTCATTATTAAAAGCCTTTCCGATTTTATTTATCGTTCTCAAGTTAACAGGTGCTTGTTATCTCGCCTATCTAGGCTTCAAACTATTACAAAGTGCCTATCAGACATGGAATAAACCACCACACTCTACTGAAATGGCTGATCTACCTCGTTTAGATCAAATTCATCCCTATCGTACCGCACTCAGTATCAGTTTACTCAATCCTAAAGCGATTCTGTTTTTCCTGTCTTTTTTCGTGCAATTTGTACAACCCAATTATGCTTATCCAGCACTCAGCTTTCTGGTCTTAGCCATTATTGTGCAACTGGTCAGTTTTACCTATCTGACTGCTCTGATTTTTTCAGGTGTTAAATTAGCAAACTTTTTCAAACATAATTACAAACTTGCCGCTGGAGGTGTTTGCAGCGTGGGGATTTTATTCTTTATGTTTGGATTACGACTAGCAACGTCTACCCTCACATAATCCTGTTTTGATCATATGATCAATTAATTCAATCATTTTAAAACTACGATTTCCGCTGAATTAACGATATACTTTTCAACAAATTTTAATCAAGTATAGATGCATTGATGCAACGTATAATTCAAGATTTTTCGATTCCTGCCGTTTTTGCTGGCTTTATTACCTTTCTGATTGGGATTAGCGTTTCTGCTGTACTAGTCATTCAAGGCGCACAATCTTTAGGTGCAAATACAGCACAAATCAGCTCTTGGTTTTGGGCATTAGGTTTGGCGATTGGATTATCAGGACTCATCTTATCTTGGAAATATAAATATCCAGTTGCTACTGCATGGTCGACTCCGGGGATTGCACTGATCATTGCATCGACTGGCCATTATGATTTGTATGAAGCGATTGGTGCTTTCTTAATTTGTGGCGTCGCAATCGCAATCGTTGGATTTTCAGGCATTTTCCAAAAGTTACTAGCTCATATTCCTCAAAGCCTCACATGTGCCATGCTTGCAGGGATTTTATTAAAATTTGGAATTCAGATTTTTAGCAGCTTAGAAAGTCAGCTCGGTTTTATCTTAAGCATGTTAGCAATTTATCTTGTTTCAAAACGCTTATTGCCTCGTTATAGCATTGTGCTGACAGTGATTTTAGGTGCTATGATTTGCCCTCTATTTATTGATTTTCAATTACATTCAATCACTTGGTCTTTTACTCAACCTGTATGGATGCAACCCTCATTTTCATGGTCTGCATTACTGGGTCTAGCCTTACCGTTGTTTGTCATCAATATGACTTCGCAAAATTTGCCCGGTATTGCCATGATTAAAAGCTATGGTTATCACCCACACGTCAATCAACTAGTAGGCTGGACAGGTATTGCACATACGATTTTCGCCCCTTTTGGTTGCTTCTCGATAAATTTAGCCGCGATTAGTGCAGCGGTCAGCTTAGATGATCAAGTACATCCTGATCCGAGCAAACGCTATATTGCAGGTATAAGCTGTGGTTTGTTTTATATTTTAATGGGGCTTTTCGCTGCAACCTTAGTCAGTTTGCTCATGTCATTTCCGCCTATTTTTATTGTTGCACTTGCAGGTATTGCCCTATTTGCCACGATTAGCCATAACATTGCAGTGGCTTTTGCAAACGTAGAAGAACGAGAAGCAGCATTACTCACCTTTTTATGTAGCGCATCTGGGATTCAGTTTTTCGGAATTGGTTCTGCATTTTGGGGGCTTTTATTGGGTATTTTTGTTTTGGTTTTATTCAAATTTAAATTAAAAAATAAGTCTTAGTCTAGCTAAGACTTATTTAAATCCATTTTATTTCAAAGTCGATTTACCTATCTTCTATCTTCTACATCCTTTTCAGTTTCTTCACCATTTAAAATTCGTCCTGCCTGTTTAGGACGAATCAATGGTGCTGTAGGTCGAGGATGAGAATGTGAGTATTGTAAACCCACCCCTGCATAGACATCATCCGCAGCAATTTCTGTTTCAAAACGCTCATTATCACGTTCTCGAATTTCATTTGAGATCATGCGAACTTCATCTTCATCGACACCCAGTTGCTCTAAAATGACTTCACCGAATTTTATCGCAGATTCAAAGGTTTCACGAATCATATAATCGACTTTTTGTTTGACCAAATGTAGTGAATGTTCCCGATCATAAGAACGAACCAAAACTTTGGCTAACGGAAATTCATGCGTGACCAATTCCACAATTCGATTGGTTGTTTGTTTACTGTCGACACAAATCACGATTGCTTCTGCCGTCGAAGCTCCTGAAGCATGCAAAATATCGAGACGACAGCCATCGCCATAGTAAATTTTAAAACCAAATTTTTCTGCGTTTTGAATCATGTCGATGTCATTATCAATAATCGTGACATCCACTCCTCTTGCCAAGAGTAATTGACTGGTTACCTGACCAAAACGACCAAACCCAATCATTAGAATACTGCCGCTTAGACCTTCAGCAATATCGACATTATCAAGAGAAACTGAATCTTTGGTTTCGGTAAATCGTTTAAAAAGAATGCCTAAGATTGGAGTTAACACCATAGACAGTACAATAATTGCTGTTAGATTCGACTTAATTGTATTATCAATGACTTGAGCGGAGACAGCAGCAGAAAATAATACGAATGCAAACTCACCACCTTGAGCCATCAATAAGGCGCGATCCAAAGCTTCCGTATGCCGACTTTTGGTCAGACGAGCAACAATATAAATCATGAGGGATTTAGCCAGCATCATTGCAACTACGCCACTCAAGATCAATTGCCAATTTTGCTTCACGACCGATAAATCTAACGACATTCCAACACCAAGGAAAAATAGTCCTAATAAAATTCCTCGAAATGGTTCAATATCAGCTTCAATCTGATGTCTAAATGTCGATTCTGACAATAGCACACCTGCAAGAAATGCCCCCATTGCCATGGATAAGCCACTGACTTGCATCAGTAAAGCAGCGCCCAACACCACTAAAAGTGCAGCAGCCGTCATCACTTCTCGTGCTTTTGCGGCAGCGAGTAATCTAAATAAAGGATTGAGTAACCAATAACCTGCGGCGATTAAACCTGCAATTGCAATTAAACCAATACCTATATTTTCTAAACGTGCTGAGGTACTTTCCACCACATGATTCGGTGCCATAAAAGCAACAATTGCCAGTAATGGGACAATCAATAAATCTTCAAATAATAAAATTGCGACAATCTTTTGACCTTGTGGCTGTGCGATATCACCACGATCACCCAAGAGTTGCATCACAATTGCAGTAGACGTCAGTACAAAACCTGCAGCGCCGATAAATGCAACTTGCCATTTAAATCCAAATAAAAGCCCAACACCTGTTAATGCCAAAGCACAAGCAATAATTTGCAAAGTTCCTAAGCCAAAAATCTCACGCCTTAGACTCCATAAATGTGAGGGCTGCATTTCTAGCCCAATCACAAATAAGTACATGACAATACCAAGCTCTGCAATATGTAGAATCGAAGCAGAATCATGAAAAAATGCAAATCCAAATGGACCAATAACTAAGCCAGCAATTAAATAACCAAGAACTGAGCCTAAGCCAATTCGTTTAAAAATAGGAACGGCTATGACAGCCGCAGCCAATAAAACGACAGGGGCAATTAAACTGATTGAGTGTGCTTCTGAACTCATACTGTTCTCATTTTTATTTATCTGATTTTATTGTATGTGAAACAATAAAAGACTTATATATCACTTACGAGATAGTTATTCCCAATAGAGCTATTTGAAATATTGATATACATAACTTAGTTAATTGCATTTTTATCCCAGAAAGCTTGCCGAATTTGTGGCATCGCGTTCAGATGATTAATAATATGCAGCGCATCTTCAGCCTCAATTGAACTCGCAATCAGTGTCGCCTCGATCTCAACCTCTTTTTCACCAAACGGCGTTACATCAATATCTTTGGCAGGATAGTTATGATGTTTCAAAGTTAGATTCAGCTCGTCCATGACTACCTTACTCTGAGTACGATCACAAATAATATAGATGACATGTAAGACTTCTGCCTCATCATCTAATGGGCGGCGATCTATGGCATGAACAATAGGTCTTAACAAAGTATTCGCGGCTAGAATAAAAGCAGTTGCAAGTATCGCTTCAACAATCAAATCAGCGCCTGCCGAAGCACCCACAGCCGCAGAACACCATAGTGTCGCAGCCGTATTTAAACCATGAATGTTGCCTTCTTGGCGCATAATCACACCTGCACCTAAGAAACCAATTCCTGAAACAACATAAGCAATCACACGAACCGCTCCATCAGCTCCAGTCAAATTAATTGCAATATCTACAAAAATTGCTGCGCCCACAGCGACTAAAACATTTGTTCTAAGTCCCGCTGTACGCTGTCGATATTGACGTTCAAATCCAATCAATGCACCTAAAATGAATGCAACAGATAAACTAATTAAAGTATCAACGATATTGGATAAATCTGTATTTTCTAGAAATTTTAATTGCATCTAACACCTATTTATTATGAGTGATTCTAATAATGGATAAATTGAATCTAAGATAATTATGATGATGGCGTATAGCTTAAGCCCAGTCCAAACCAATGCTGTTTTATACGACTTAAACGATCACCAAAGGATGCTTCTAAAGTAAGAACATTCGGAATTAAATTGTACTGCAACGCTGTCTGAAAAAATGGCGCTTGGCGATCTTGATTATATGTTTCAAGTATTACACCGACATGCTCAGTCACTGTATAGGTTGAAGCAATTCCCCAACGAACAAGACGCTCATCGGTCTGTTGATAACCGAGATTGGTATCTAATGCTAAACGTTGATCTAAAAGTTGAAAACTGACAGGAACATTCAAAAACCAGTTTAAATCCCCATGATGAGCAACATCATCACGGGATAGCTGTAAACTACTGGCAACACCCCAATCATTCTCCATTGGCTTTAAAATGCTTTTCGCTTGAACCGAAAAGCCATGAATCTGATCCTGATCTTTACTTGAATGATAGCCCAAAGATACTTCTAGATTTTGATTAAGGTTACAGGCAGGTACGACTTGATAAGACCAAGTTCCATCCTTGTTATAACTATATGTACTTTCGAGCTGACACAGCTGTGCCGCTGTAATAGAAACATCATCGGTGTTGATGAGTGGACCCGCCTTACTCTTTTGAGTCAGCAATAATCCACACAAAATAAATACGTTAACAATAGCAAGCCATTGAATGGAAGCGTGAAAAAACATAGGCTTCTCCCCATTTTAGGTGAGAAACTAAACAGGATGCAGTCAATACAATAAATTTTGTGGGTACAGCAAAATTTTATAGAAGGGTTTATAATATTTTTAACAAAGCTATCTCATTGCAAGATAGCCGACCTAAATAGCTCACTTGCTCAGTATTCGCTTTGGCTTAATCCTTTATTAAACCCGAACCTCGAACAACTTCCCATTTAGGATCTCCGCGAATAAACTCCATGGCATTATAGGACATGCGAATTGATCCACAAGCCCTATCATATGAATTTTTCATTACATGAGAGAATTTCGCTCTAAATTAAAGTTCTCTAACCACTACTGTTTTTGCCATTTTGTCGTGCCAGCCTTGTTTCTTAGAATCAAAAGCTACCCAAATCAAACCAATAAATAGAACTAATATTGCTGGGAAATAACCGATATATCGAATGATTCCTTGCCCAACAGTAATATTTTCACCAGTCCTTTCATCTAGTACTTTTAAACGTAGTAAACGTTTTCCTGGCGTACCTGCAAATTTAACCCAACAAAATACAAAAAATACTGCAAACAGAATTTGCCAGAGCCATTCAATTCCTGAACTTAAACCAGATGAGTAGGTTGACTCCCAACCTAAAAGCATTGCAATAGGAATCAATGCAACAAAAATAATGATGTTATCAATTATTGATGCTGCAAAACGTATCCAAAAACCAGCATATTCGTACTTATGTGACATGTTCCCCTCTCTTCTATTTCTCTAGAATATAAATACTTATAAATTATCTATTTATCAGCATATCACTCATCAAGTATTTTGTTTTAATTCTCGATCAAAAAAATCAACCGTGCGCTGCCAAACGACTTTAGCCTCTGGAAGTCCACGACTAACACTGCGGAAACCATGTGGCATATTGTAAGTATAAGCTTCCACTCGATCACCCAATTGTTGAATCAGTTTATTGCGCTTAGTTGCTGGACAAAATGGATCAACCGTAGACCAATGCCCTTGTAAAATACGCACTTCATCTAAAGATTCTTTTTTCGGTACACCTGCACCTTCAATTCCCAAAGAATGATGATAAACCACGGGTGCCAACATATCTTCGCGCTTGGCCATCTGAATCACATACCCCCCTGTTAAGCACTGCCCTAACATGCCTAAACGACCATTCGATCTTGGGTCTGCCTTTAATGCATCGAGTAATACATGAATTTCTTGATTAACTTCACTGTCCGCTGAATTGATACGGCCAGCCTTACTCACCATTGCACGAATACAATATTTGACTGCACCACCACTAAATAAATTAGGCACATAAACCAAATAACCCCGATCAGCCAAGTCTTGGGCATCTTCTCGATAGACATCGAGGATACCAAATAACTCGTGTAGCAATAAAATCGAAGGCATTTTTTCAGAGCTTTGTGCAGGTGCATACACTTCAACTTCAATTTGACGTGTCGGTAATGTGATTGTTTTTATTTCCATTGCAGTCATCCGTTACATTCGAATGATTTCCATACTATTTCTGACAATATTAATTGTCAAATAAAAAAGGATGTCTGACGACATCCTTTTTGCATTCATTTAATCTGTAAATTAAATACTGAGTAAACTGTTCAATGTTTCTGCTACATTTTTCGATTTTACTTTAGGCTGCAACGCCTTAAGCGCCTGTTGCACCTGACTACGTTGTGGTTCAGCCAAGGTGTACCAACGTGACAGCACTTGTAATAACCTCGAACCTAAAATTGGGTTTTTCTCATCCAAATAAGCGGCAAGCTCAATGAAATGATCAACACCAAAGCTCCACGTATTGACTGGATTTGCAGCAAGTCCACCACTCACTGCACGGATACGGTTTGGTGTACCCAAATCATAATCCGCATGTTTGGTGAGGTATTCAATCGTTTTCGCTGTCGCACATGGATTCGAAGCTTGGATGCTAAACCACTGATCTAAAGATAAGGCTTCATCTTTAAAACGGTTATAGAAATCTGCAAGTGCAGCCTGCGCTTGTGGCGCATCATTCCAGACTAAAACACGTAATGCGCCTAAACGCTCAGACATATTGCCTGTTTGTTGGTATTGCGCATAAGCCAAATCAAATACAGACTCATCGCCTTGTCGCGCCAACATATTCAGAGTGATATTCTTTAATGAACGTACGCCCATCGCCAAAGAAAACTCTTTTTGCTGGTCTGGATCTAAGGCCAAATAAGTCTCTTTCCAGAATGAACCTAAATCACGTGCTAAACGATCCAGCACAGCTTCACGCTTTTCACGAATCAGTTCAGGCTCATAGTCTTGATCTATACGACTACCTAAATAGTTTTCACTTGGTATATCAAATAAACGCGATGCCAATAACGGATCTTTATTCACTAAGTCTGGCAAGGTATTTTTAATTGCCTGAATATAGGTATCCACCTTATGATCTTCTAAAAGAATACGTTCCAATAAAGTTTGTGTCGCTTGCCATTGATTAAAGCCATTGGTTTCGTGTTGAATCAAAAATGCAAGGTCATCATTGGAATAATCAAACACCAAATTGACAGGTGCAGAGAAATTACGTAATAACGAAGCAACAGGTTGTTCAGTCACACCTGTAAATTCAATTGTTGCTTCATCTTGATCAAATAAATACACGCCATCTTTGACCTCATTCACAAACAGATCAGTACTGTGCAAGGTATATTGCTCACCTGTATTGGCATTAAATAATGCCAGAGCCACAGGAATTGGCACTGCCTTGAGATTTGGATATTTTGGATGTGCTTTCAAGCTTTGTTTGAAGCTTAAACGATAAGTCTGTGCAGCGGCATCATATTCACCTTTAGCTTCTAACTTTGGTGTACCAGGTTGGTTATACCAAGTGTGGAAGTTAGATAGATCAACACCTGAACCTGCGCTCAATGCAGCAACCCAATCTTCAACCGTAACCGCTTGCCCATCATGGCGTAGGAAATATTCATCAGTCCCTTGACGGTATTTCTCTTTACCCAATAACGTTGCCATCATGCGGTTGATTTCAGCGCCCTTCTCATACACTGTCGCGGTATAGAAGTTGTTGATTTCGACAAAATGATCTGGACGAGGCGGATGCGATAATGGGCCAGCATCTTCTGGGAACTGATGCGATTTCAATACTGCTACATCATCAATTCGTTGTACGGCTGCTGATTGTAAATCCTCAGAGAAAGACTGATCACGGAAAACCGTTAAGCCTTCTTTTAAACACAATTGGAACCAGTCACGACAGGTAATTCGGTTGCCGGTCCAGTTATGGAAATATTCATGTGCAATGACTGACTGAACTCGCATAATCGCAGCGTCAGTGGTGTATTCTTCATCGGCAAGCACACAAGACGTATTAAAGATATTTAAACCTTTATTTTCCATCGCACCCATGTTGAACTGACTGACGGCGACAATCATATAATTATCGAGATCATAAGGACGACCATAGTGTTCTTCGTCCCAACGCATCGAATGCTTTAATGCTTCCATTGCGATGTGACATTTCGGAATATCTTTCTCGATTGCATAAATTTCGAGAGCAACATCACGACCTTCCGACGTGGTGTAACGATCTTTCAATACCGCCAAATCACCAATCACACAGGCAAATAAATAGCTTGGCTTTTTGGTTGGATCTTGCCAAATTGCAAAATGACGACCTTCCCCAGCTTCACCCGTTTCCAACAAGTTACCATTTGCAAGCAATACAGGATATTTCTTATCTGCTTCTACCCGTGTCGTAAACTCAGCAAGCACATCTGGACGATCTGGATAGAAGGTGATTTTACGGAAACCTTCTGGTTCATTTTGGGTAACGAATAAATCACCTGCTTTATATAACCCTTCAAGCTGAGTGTTCGATTCAGGATGAATAATGACTTGGATTTTTAAAATGACCTGATCTGGTGCATCAGTGATCACCAATTGTTCAGTATTCAAATGATATTGTTCAGCGCTAAGGGTTTGCCCATTCAATTGAACCGATTTCAATTCAAGATCACGACCTAAAAGAACTAATTCACCTGCAGTCTGACGCTTCATCACCAGTGTAGAATCAACAATCGTATGATCATCATAAACTTGAATATTTAAATTGATTGATTCAACCAAGAACGATGGCTTTTGATAATCTTTTAAATAAATCGTTTGATCTGCTTGTACAGGAGGCTGTGCTGCAATATTCATCAGTATTCCTTATCGTTCATCATGTCGGATGGTCTTGTTATCAAGACTTCTTGATTAGTCGATCATACGCCAACTTACAAAAGCTGTCTTTAAGCCCATATCTTAGTTTCAAGTATTTTTATTGGGGTTTAGTTCAGTGATTTTCAAATTAATTGATTAAAAATGGAATTCTATTTAGACAGAATAACAACAGTATTTTCTAATTTTAAATAAACGCTACAAAATTAACCAAATTCTAAGGTTCGAATTACATTTTTTTTATGCACTTTACATTTTGTGCACGGTTATTGCTTAAGTTTATATGCCAATCTAGGTAATACAATAAAACAAGCGAGGGTTAAGACGATGGAATTAAAAGCACACTTATATCGTTTAGAAAATATTAAAGCGATCCATGATCTCGCAAAAGCAGGTGTGGATCATCATGTCATTTCCGTTTTTTTAACAGCAGAAGGAATCGAACTCAGCAGCTTAGAAGTAACGAATATCGTGAATACCTATGACGAACTTGGAAAAGAAAAATTACCAAGTAAAAAAGTCCAAGCGCTTATCAACGCCAAAAAAATCGGTCAGGAGGACGAAAACTTACCATGCCCTGTTTAACTTTTATATTTAATAAAAAACCTCGAAATATTTTCGAGGTTTTTTTATTACAATAATTAAGGATTTGCACTATCTGTTCGTAACCAGACGACTGTACGGCCTAAGGCAGAAACGCCCATATAACCTCGCATACGTAAACGTTTACCTTCACCAGTTACGACCGCTTTACCTTTATAAACTTTACCACTGCTCGCTTCTAATACTCGACCATCGATATAGGCATCTGGTTTATCTGGATCTTCTCTAAAACCTGATAAAATTTCTAAACCAAGCAATGGCTTATTTGTATTTGGCGCTGCGCATTTGATGCAGTTAGTCAATGAAAAACCACGAGCGTTAGGATAGCGATAAACAATTTTACCGTGAAAGCGACCATCTGATCCTTTACGAATCTCGACAATTGAAAGCTGTTCACCTGTACGTTCTTCAATACTTTTCCAATAACCTTCGATTGAAGCGGAATAGGTCGTCATGCTTAAAAAAGCAATAGAAAGCCCCATGAATCCCTTCATGAATATTTGATTTAGCATACTAACCCCGTCTTTTAAAAACTAACCCATTCATCTTTATAGGTTTAATTATTGAAACTTATCACACTTCATTAGAACTTTCACTCTACTGGTGCGTTCTTTTGCTTAAAAAACAACTTATCTAACTGATATAATTCATGTAATCAATAACATTATTTTTTAAATACAAAATAGATTCTTCACATTTCTCTCAATTTACAAGATTTTTAAGGATTGGCATGATCCGTTCTTAGCCAAACCACGGTCCGCCCTAAAGCCGAGATCCCCATATAGCCACGCATCCGTAAGCGCTTACCATCACTCGTTACAAGTGCCTTGCCCTTGTAGATCCGACCACTGGTAGGTTCCATTATTCTACCATCAATATACGCATCTGGATTTTCAGGGTTATCTTTGAGCTTTGATAAGATTTCTAAGCCAAGGATTGGATGATTGGTATATGGCTCAGGGCATTTAACACAATTGGCTAACTTAATACCGTGTGCGTTGGGGTAACGATAGACAATTTTGCCATGATAATAACCGTCAGTGCCTTTTCTAATTTCGACAATTGAAAGCTGCTCACCCGTACGATCATCTATACTTTTCCAGTAACCCTCGATTGAACTTGCATAACTACCAACACTTGTAATAACCAATGCCATTCCGATTAGGCATTTCTTTAATGAATTTTTATACATATAAGCCTCAACGTTTTGAATAAGGAAAATCCTTTTTATGCTCGATCTCTTAGGATAGAGCATAAAAAAACCTCTCTGATTCAATATCAAAGCATTGAAACTGATCTACATAAATGAATTCATAAAATGGCTAAAATACGATTAGACATGAACTCATTAAGATATAAACCCTGATATTGAACCATATTTATTTGTTCAACAGGGTTAAGGATTGGCACTGTCAGTCCTAATCCAAACTTGGGTACGACCTAAAGCAGAGATCCCCATATATCCACGCATGCGTAAACGTTTACCATCAGCACTTAACTGAGCTTTGCCTTTATAAACATTACCCGTTTTAGGTTCGAGTACTTTTCCGTCAATATAATGGTTTGGATTTTTAGGATCTTCTCTCAAACCTGATGCGATCTGAAGTCCTAAAATAGGTTTGTTTTTGAAAGGCTCAGGACATTTGACACAATTAGTCAATACCGTACCACCACCCGGTACTGGGTAACGATATACAATTGTTCCTGTATAAGTATTATCAGGTTTCTTTTTAATTTCTACGATTGAAAGCTGTTCACCCGTACGGTCATCAATACTTTTCCAAAAGCCTTCAGGTGTCGCCGCGAAATTAGCAGTTGCGAATAGGGCAAATGAAATTCCCACGAGTCCTTTCATGAGTGAGTTTTTTTGCATAATCTGCTCCCTAATGCAAAATAGATCCATCTGATATACATTTTTATTCCAATGTTCTTAGACAGTCAACAAGACGAATGGATATTTAATTGCTTAAAATCACAATGAATTTTAAGCAACTCACATATTAAAAAAGAAATGATTACGGGTTCGCACTATCTGTACGTATCCAAACCGTATTTCTACCCAAAGCCGAAATTCCAACATAACCGCGCATATTTAAATGCTTACCATCTGCATTTAATCGAGCTTTACCTTTGTACACTTTTCCAGTTTTGCTCTCTAAGATGCGCCCATTAATAAAACTATTTGCTTTATTGGGGTCTTCAACCAAACCAGTTAAAACTTCTAAACCTAAACGTGGCTTTCCTGTATATGGCGGTGGACAGTTAACACAATGTGTTACAATCGCCCCTTGCGCATTCGGATAGATATAAACGATTTTTCCGCGATAAGTGTTATCCGCTGCTTTCTTAATTTCAATGATGGTCAGTTGTTCGCCTGTCCGATCATCAATACTGCGCCAATAGCCTTCAATTGTACTTGCATATGAGAGAATACTTGTAAAACAAGCAATTAATGCAATAGAGCATTTCAACAATATTTGATTATTCATCCTTATCCCTTTCTACTTCTATAAACAAACTTAATAACATCTTTTAATTGGGATAGAAATTTACCATATTTTAAAAAATGGATAAGCCACCTGCTTAGCTTTTATATAAAATTCAGTGGATTAAATCTCAATACAAAACTACTTTTTCAGTGCAAATAATCTTTTTCTCACTCCGAGCACGAGCAATGTATAATCCTTTCATTTCGTGGTTATATAGGTTTATTGTCAATGGATTTACAGATTCTGCAAAAACAGCTAGATGAAAGTAGCCATTGTCCATTGTGCCAAGCATCCATGTTCTGGATTGAAGCTGAGCAATACTCGCAAGAATTCCAATTTCATGAATGTAGTCATTGCCAACATCGTGTATTTAAAAGTGACAGCAAACTGAATTGCCATTGTGCCCAATGCACCGCTCAGCGCAAAAAACAAACTCAACAAACCATTTTACAAGAACAACGTAAATACAAAGTCAAAGATGAAGTGATTTATAGCCTGAATCAACTCAGCTTTATGCATAAATTATTTTTACTAAGTTTGTTGGACAGTTATGCTCGTGAAGATGTACAGCATGATGAATTAATCCACTGGAAGAACATTAAATATCATGATTTCACCCCCAATTATTTATTTCAAAATCAACTCGTTCAAGAGTTACTCAAATTAGGCATATTTAAATCACAAGATTCGAGCCTAGAAACAGAACATTTTTATCTTAATCTTCGGCTTGATGGTTATTCTGATCCGAGTCTATTTAGTGTAACCCAACAATTGCGCCATTGGTTTTATGAGAATCTAAGTTTAGGTATTCCCTTCAAAACGACAGATGAAGTTAAAGATGCTTTATATTCGATTCTTTATCAAGAAATCGTACAGTTCATGCAGTTTTATTGTAGAACTTGGGGAATTCAAATTGCAGGTAATCGCTCCTTTCAGGCCTTTTGCTATCGCTTGATGGAAGGACTCGCAGTGGGTCAAATTTTTTACTTAATTCAAACTGCGTTAGAGTACCTCTATAAGCAAAAAGCATTGCAGCCAAGAAACGATAAATTTATTAATACAAACTTACTCAAAAAGACATTAGAACAATATCGTGAACGCGCTTTGGCTGAACGTTGGGAAACCACTACACTACCAAGACCATACACCATTCCATTTAGTAAAATGAGCGAAGTATTATTATTTAAATTTTTGGGTTATGACGAGAGTGTTTTTATTCAGCCTGTCTGGAAATCTTGGCGCAAGATCGAACCTCGTTTAAATTTTTATGCAGTAAAGCGTTGCATGTATTGCGGTTCAAATGATCTTGTAGTCGATTATGATGCTACAGACTATGTATCATTGATTTGTCGTCGATGTAAGCATCAAGACCACTACTTTACGCGTTAAACTATTATTTTTTAAAATTTTTAAGGGGTGATGAATGTCACAAAAACAACAACTCATTGAACAAGTGATTGAAGCTTGGCAAGCTCTTCAGCAACAAGCCCCATTGGTACAATGTATTACCAATAGTGTCGCCAATAATTACGTCGCAAATATCTTACTTGCAGCTGGTGCATCGCCCGCAATGATCGACAACCCATTTGAAGCAGCAGATTTTACAAAAATTTGTGCAGCTTTAAGCATCAACATTGGTACACCGACGACTGAACAAACTCAAGCGATGCTCATTTCTGCTGAAACAGCACAACAGCAACAAAGACCATGGGTACTCGATCCTGTTGGCTATGGAGCAATCCTGAAATGGCGTAGTGAAAGTGTTAATCAATTACTCAAGTTTCAACCCACCATTATCCGCGGCAATGCCTCTGAAATAAGTACTTTAGCAGGTAGTCAAGTTCAATCTAAAGGTGTTGATAGCACATTAAATAGCCATGATGTTTATGCTCAAGCAAAAAGCTTGCTACAGCATACTGAGTGTGTTGCGATTTCTGGTGAATCTGACTATATCATTTCCAAACAATTGGATATGGTAATCAAAGTAAATGGTGGTTGCCATTTACAGCCTAAAATTACTGCAACAGGATGCGCTCTAGGTGCATTAACCGCCGCTTATCATGCAGTAACAAATTCAACCATTGCGGCGCTTGCTGCACATATTCATTTTGCTATTGCAGGCAAACTGGCATATGACCATGCTCAAACAGTTGGAAGCTTTAATGTTGCTTTTTTAGATTATATTCATATGCTCGATGATAATTTAATTCAGCAATATGTAGACATTGAAATTTTATAATTCAGCTCTGCTTATTTGCAGAGCTTAAACCCTATTTCAGTAATAAATAAATGTCTGTGATCAAATCACATTCATCTACATCATGAACAAAGTTGTGATAGTGAAAAAAGACGGGAAAATCCCCTACTTCACGCGCTGATTGTGGTAACCAGTCCCGATATAGATAGTAAACACTGTCTTTAATATGATCGTGACTACCCAAATGCCGAATCACGGCATAGTTGCCTTTGGGAAGTGTACCTGTGGTTACACCATAAGTATTTTGAGGGATATCCGCTGTGATTGTTCCAGCAATATCAAAACGGAATTCATCACTTAAAGTCTGTTCAGGGTCAGAAAATGGAATACCGTAGGTGCGGCTTTTTGTTATAGGAGATAATCCCGTTTCTTTGCGCCACTGAATAAATTGTGCTGCCGTTTCAAATACACGTTCTGGTGCGCCGTGATGAGAAATAAATGCGATTTTCTCTTCTGCTCTTTCTACTATATTAACGTTCATCATGATTTCTCTCGGAGGTAAAGAAAAAACAAACCTTTCATGCCAAGACGACCAATGCGGCTGTTCTCTAAAAGCACTTGGGGTTTGATCAAATGAACGTTTAAATGCGCGGCTAAATGCTTCAGGGCTATCAAAACCAGACTGTAAAGCAATATCAATAATTTTAGTATCAGTAGAAAATGCAAGTTGAAATGATGCTCGTTTTAAACGACACAACTGAATAAACTTCATCAGATTCACACCTGTATTCGCTACAAAAATGCGATGAAAATGAAATTTAGATAGTGATGCAACTTGACTCAACGTATTCAGATCCAGCTCATCATCTAGATGTTGCTGGATGTACTCACATACACGTTGCAACTTCTGATCATATAGCGACATACATTTAACTCAATTCATTTGATGAAAGCTAATTTGCCAGATTCATATCCTGTAAACTTGATCAGAATTGCGGATTTTCAAATCAAATTAGACCGTTGCCTTAAAATAATTCTCTTTTGGCATATCAATGACTTCAACACATAATTGAATTGAATATTCAGCCTCATTTTTTAGATAACCTTTTTGTTCTAACAATCGGAGTAATGCCTCACCTGCTGCTTGCTTCTGAACTTGAGTTCGTCCACTCAAAATATAAAGTTTTAGATGAACATAAGCTTCTTGATGATCCTCCAACCCAATCAAAAACACCTCATCTTTAAAAATGCGCGACTTAATATCATAGGCACTAAATAATCCAGTCTCAACCAATACTGTATTGACTAGCTTAAGAAGTTTTTGCTGATCAAGATCAGCTAAATTTGCTGAATAATTTGCAATCAGATGAGGCATTTAAATCCCTTATTCGATAAACAGTAATGCTAAACGGACTTGATCATAAGCCATACGCGGACTTGTAGCTTCCACAATTGGACGTAACTTAATTGAACCATCATCGGTAAAATGCTCAGGATTTTTACGTTTGTGTAACCGTTTATAAATCTTACGAACTTCTTCAACGACTTCATCACCAGGATTAGCAATGGAAATATCTAATCCTTGTTCTTTATGCAATCGCGCGAGATGGTTAATAATCGTTGCAGGCGTTAGCCCTCGCTCATGGGCAATATCTTCAATTTCATATCCATCTTCAAATAAAGCACGCGTTTCCTCTAAAGTCGCTGCTGCATAATTTTGTTTTTCACCTTTCGAAAGTTTTTTCTCATTACGTGCAATTTCAGTTGCATTCAGCGTACCGCCACAATGACGAATAAAGGCATTATGCTGTGGCGTTAGATCAATATTTTCAAAGTTCACTTCTGCTTCAGTCGATAATTCCTGAAAACGGCGGTCTGCTTTAATTGCTAAACTATCCAACTCTAATGCTTGTTCATTAAACCCAAGCAATTTCAGTCCAGTCAGTGACTTTAATCGAGACAAAGCGACATAGCCCTGACCTTTTTCAAAAGTATGCGTTAAATTAATTTCTGCTGCTTCTAAAGTCATACCCTGACTTTTATGAATGGTAATCGCCCACGCCAAACGTAAAGGAATTTGCTGATAACTTGCAATTACCTTGCCTGCTTCATTTTCAATTGACCATGTTTCTGGCTCAACAAGTAATGTCGTTCCATCTGTCAATTTGACTTTTGGTAAAATCCCTTGTTTATCATCTTCCTCAAAACCAATCACTTCGCCTAAACTGCCATTGATATACCCCATATCAAAGTTATTTTTGACAAACATCACTTTGGCATGCTTTTTAAGGGTCAATTCTTCAGGTGCGCGTACTGAGGACTTCAGTGTTTCGATCAATTTTTCATTACCATCTAAAACAGCATTAAATTGATGACTTTCATTCTCAATTTCGTTCAGATGCTGATAATTGATGTTATCCACATCCATATTATGTGTGTATAAACGGGTAAAGGTTTCACCAATATCATGCTGACGTGATTGTTGTAATGCAAAAATATGATTCTGCTGAATGCTCTGTGCTCGAATCGCATTTAATATCTGATTTAAAATTTCATCATCCTGACGGTGTTGCTCAGTCAAATAGCAAACTCGGAATTTTGCTTCAACCCAAGCCTCAGACATGAAGCAAAATTTATCTCGATTGCTTTCATCCTTCTTACCGACTGGTGGTAACTGAAAAAAATCACCTGCAACAATGACTTGAATTCCACCAAAAGCTTCATCACTTTCTTTAAAGTATTTAAGTACCTGATTGACTAAATTGAGCTGTTTGGCATGCAGCATTGAAATTTCATCAATAATCAAGACTTGGGCATTTTCTAAATGCTCTTTTAAATATTTACGCTCTTTCATACGCTTCAGATCATCATCATTCAAACGATCTTTAATCCCAATCCCTGCCCATGTATGAATGGTCATTCCATTCATATGCGTAGCCGCGATCCCCGTAGAAGCCGTAATCGCAACGGGGACTTTTCGCGCTTTAAGATAGTGAATATATTGATTAAGCGTATAGGTTTTTCCTGCACCCGCGGAACCTGTTAAAAAAACATTTTCCCCAGCTTTAAGTAACTTCAGTGCAGTCTCTTGTTTCATAATTTCTTCAGTCAAAAACAACAGCACATAGCTTAACGATTTTTTTGTAAAAGTAAAAACTCAAACTGATTTTGAGAACTGTTTGTATCTCATTTTTACATTGACATCCAAACATTTTCATTTAATGTGTTTCTTAATTAATTCAGATTAGATATAAAAATGAACAGCTCAAATTCATATAAATATCAAACAGATATACTAGGAGAAGATTATCAGCAACTCACTTTAAATTTTGCTGATGATTATGATGGTAAAGTCGTTGCAACATTAGTTCGCAAGAAAGCAGCTCAAGCTACCAAGAAAGCAGTTCTATATATCCACGGTTTCTGTGATTACTTCTTTCAAACAGAAATGGCAGAGCAATTTAACCAGCATGGTTATGATTTTTATGCTCTCGATCTCAGAAAATATGGTCGCTCAAAATTACCGCATCAGAAGTTTTATTATCTACTCGACTTACGTGAATATGATGCTGAAATCAGTAAAGCACTAGAAATTATTGGTCAAGAAAACCATAACCAAGTTTTACTTGCAGGACATTCTACAGGCGGTTTAATTACTACACTTTATGCCGCACACTATCCAGACCATCGACTCATTAAAGCTTTATGGACCAACAGTCCATTTTACGATTTCTATAAAAGTGTAATAGAGAAAAAAGTTGGTATTCCCTTATTAAGTGAAGTTGGCAAACGTTTACCAAATGCAAAATTCCCAAGTGGCTTAAATCAATGGTATACACCAAGCCTACATAAAGCATTTTATGGCGAATGGACTTTCAATTTAGAGTGGAAACCTAAATCAATGCCTTTTGTAGACTTATGCTTTGTACATGCAATACATGAAGCACAAAAAGAAATCCATCGCGGTATTACTTTAAATATTCCAACCTTGATTATGCATTCACACCAATCCAAATATCCAAAAAAATGGGGTGTTGACGCACAGCAAAGTGATGTGATTTTAGATGTCAAAGATATGACTCACAATGCGAAGAAAATGAAAGGTGATGTACAAACCTTAGCAATCAAAAATGGCTTACATGATTTGGTCTTATCTGCACCACCTGTACGAGAGAAAGTCTATCAGGATTTATTTTCTTGGCTTGAACAAAAAATGCCTTAACTAAGCTCTATTTATAGTGATCACACAGATTATGAATACTTCAATTTCTTTACCTAAAACAGTTTATGCAATTCAGCATCTTGCCTTTGAAGATTTAGGTTCATTAGAAGATATTTTTTATCAACTCGGTTTCCGTGTTCGTTATTTCGAAGCAGGTGTAGATGATCTTAAACCCGCTTTAAATTATGAAGGTCTTACCATTATTCTTGGTGGACCAATTGGTGTTTATGAAACTGAAGACTACCCTTTTCTTATAGAAGAAATTGAAGGCCTCAAGCAACGCTTGAATGCGAATAAACCAACTATTGGTATTTGTTTGGGCGCACAATTGATTGCACACGCATTAGGTGCAAAAGTCTACGCAGGTCATCAAAAAGAAATTGGTTGGAGCCCATTAGAAATAAAAAATGTTGATCAAAATTCATTATCAGCATTAGAAAATATTCATGTCTTACACTGGCATGGTGATACTTTCGATTTACCATCACAAGCAACTTTACTCGCTAGCTCAGAAATTTATCCAAATCAGGCATTCGCTGTGGGAAATAATATTCTAGCTTTACAATTCCATCTTGAAATTACTCAGCACAGTTTTGAAAAATGGTTGATTGGTCATACTTGTGAGATACGTCATGCAGGTTTGTCCATTCCTCAATTAAGACAAGCTAATTTAGATTATGCTGAACAATTAGAAAGTAAATGTAGGGCAATTATTGAAGTTTTTTTAGAAAAACTTAATGATTGAATTAATGACTCAAAAATAGTATGTTTATGATAAATTTAGACATACTATTTGCCTAACTTAAATTAGTTATTTGAAAAATAGAATATTACACTTATTAAAATTTTATTACAGAAACAAACATTAAGACCAATAAGTAACGACACTACTCGCAAGCTATTTTCTAAAAAAACAATAAAATAACATTATTCATTCATACTCTTTTAGTTGGAATAAAAATATGATCAAGTTAATAAAAAGTTTTCACTCAATCAATACTTATTTATTCATGTCGACGGCTTTACTTATTTCAATGATTATTTATTTCTATCACATAAATCCATAATATAATAAAAAAAGCCCAATTTTAAATTGGGCTTTTTCATGTCTAAACTAAATTCGTCGAGCTAAAAAGAATTCAAATTCACCTAAAGGTTATTTCTTCTCTACTTTAAAGCTATCTTTTAGATCTAGAATACGGTTAAACACTGGTTTTTCAGCTTGATGATCATGTTGATCCGCAACAAAGTAACCCTCACGTTCAAACTGGAAACGATCTTCAGGTTTCGCTTGTGCCAAAGCAGGCTCAATCACTGCTTGAACGACTTTTAATGATTCAGGATTTAGATTTGCCAAGAAATCATCATCTGCGTCTGGTGCAGCTTCTGTAAATAGACGATCGTAAATACGAACTTCCGCAGGTACACCTTTGGTCGCAGAAACCCAATGAATCACACCTTTTACCTTACGACCTTCAGGGTTTTTACCTAAAGTTTCAGGGTCAATTGAACATTTAAGTTCAATCACCTCACCATGAGCATTTTTAATCACTTCATCACATTTGATCACATAAGCATGACGTAAACGCACTTCACCATCTGGAATCAGACGCTTAAAGCCTTTTGGTGGTACTTCTTCAAAATCTTTACGATCAATATAAAGTTCACGTGTTAAAGGAATGATACGTTCGCCCATATCCACATTTGGATGACGTGCATGAGTTAAATCTAATTCTTCAGGTAAATTGGTCAAGGTTACTTTTAATGGGTTCAATACTGCCATACCACGCGCTGCGGCATTTTCCAAAGACTGACGGATACAGAACTCAAGCATTGCCACATCCACAATACCATCAGTTTTCGAGACACCAACACGTTTACAGAAATCGCGTAAACCTTCTGCGGTAAAGCCACGGCGACGCATTCCAACGACTGTTGGCATACGCGGATCATCCCAACCCTGTACATGATTGCCTTCAACCAACTTACGTAATTTACGTTTAGAAGTAATGGTGTAATCGATATTTAAACGTGAAGATTCGTACTGACGTGGTACAGCCTGCGAGTGAACTTTTTCTACAATCCAGTCATAGAATGGACGATGATCTTGGAATTCTAAAGTACAGAGTGAATGGGTAATACCTTCAATTGCATCTGACAATGGATGCGCATAGTCATACATTGGGTACATTTTCCATTTATCACCGGTTTGGTGATGTTCTGAATGCAATACGCGATAAAGAATCGGATCACGCATATGTACGTTCGGGCTGGCCATATCAATTTTGGCACGTAGAACAGCACCGCCTTCCTGAATTTCACCATTACGCATTTGTTCAAAGCGCGCTAGGTTATCGGCAACCGTTGCATCACGGTATGGAGAATTTTTACCAGGTTCAACGAAATTACCGCGGTTCAGCTTAATTTCTTCTGGGGTTTGCAAATCAACATAAGCATCTCCTTGTTCAATTAATTGAACAGCCCATGTATAAAGTTGATCAAAATAACCTGAAGCATAGCGAGGCTCACCATTCCAGTTAAAACCTAACCATTTCACATCGTTGGCAATACCATCAACATATTCTTGTTCTTCGGCATCTGGGTTTGTATCATCAAAACGTAAATTACATAGACCATCAAATTCTTCAGCAATACCAAAGTTCAAACAAATTGCTTTGACATGACCAATATGAAGATAACCATTTGGCTCAGGTGGAAAACGTGTTACTACTTTTTGGGTACGCCCTTCTTTAAGATCGTCGGTAATCACTTGACGAACAAAATCTAAGCCTGCCTGTTGTTCTTGCTGCGCGGCATCGACAGAGGCATGAGTATTCGGCGTCGGGGTCTTTGGCAGTTCAGAAACAACATCATTTGGCTTCATAGGGTGTAAATCACTTCTTACAGTTAAAAATGGGAAATAAAAACGCAATCTTTACTATTTATGAAAGATTTTAACGTTTTTTACTTGCCTTGTAGTTTACAGTTTGCTTATGCTTCTCTCAACCAAAAACCCATGGTCAATTTGCCCATGTTTAGGAGATTAATGTAATGAGTTTTCCTCAAGTCGAATTAAACACCAACAAAGGTCGTATTGTTCTTGAGCTTAACGCTGAAAAAGCACCAAAAACGGTTGCAAATTTCTTAGAATATGTACGTGACGGTTTCTATGACGGCGTAATTTTCCACCGCGTGATTGATGGTTTCATGATCCAAGGCGGTGGCATGGATGAAAACTTCAAAGAAAAAGCAACACGTGATTCAATCGAAAACGAAGCTGATAACGGCTTAAGCAACGATGAAGGCACAATTGCAATGGCGCGCACTCAAGCTCCGCACTCAGCATCTGCTCAATTCTTTATCAATGTTAAAAACAACTCTTTCTTAAACCATACTGGTAAAACAGCACAAGGCTGGGGTTATGCAGTATTTGGTAAAGTTGTTGAAGGTCTTGATATCGTAGAAGCGATTAAAGGCGTACGTACAGGTAACCGTGGTTACCATGCAGATGTTCCTTTAGAGAACGTTGTGATCGAATCTGCTAAAATTATCTCTGAATAATTTTATCCGACAGGATTCTTTGTGACTTATCTGTTTATTTCAGATCTACATTTGTCACCTGATCACCCTCGACTCGTTCGAGGGTTTTTGGCTTTATTGAAACAATATCAAGACAAAAACACTCAACTCTATATTTTAGGTGATTGGTTTAATGCTTGGATTGGTGACGATTACACCGCCTCATGGTTAGATGAAATTGTCAGTGCCTTACAACGATTTACCAAAGCAAATAACCAAGTATATTTCCAAGTAGGCAATCGTGATTTCGCCTTAGGTCAAAAATTCTTAAAGCAATTTAACGGTATTCTATTGCCAAACGTTTATAGCCTACAGATTCAGCAACATACCTTCCGTTTGGAACATGGCGATGCACTCTGTACTGACGATGTTGCCTATCAACGTTTTCGTAAAGTGATTCGTAATCCTGTTCTATTAGGGCTGATAAAGCGAACCCCTCTAAGTTTCAGGCAAAAACTTGCAAATGGTTTTCGGAAAAAGAGTAGTGAAACCAAACAACTAAAAAGCTATGACATCATGGATGTGAATGAACAAGCCGTCGAAAATGTAATCACTCAAGTCGATTATTTAATTCATGGTCATACCCATCGTCCTGAAATTCATCAAGTATTGAATAAGCAACGTATTGTTTTAGGTGATTGGCGAGAAAATTCAGCTTGGATTTTAGAACTTAATGAGCAAGAAGATTATCAATTAGACTTTAAACAGTGGTTTTATTAATCATTTTTGCAGCTCTACTCATTCCTTACCTTCTTTTAATCCAATAATTTTATAAAACATTTATCAGCTTTAACTCCTTACACTTTATCAAAGCTTTAAACACTTTAACTCACTCACATACGACTTAAATCTATATAGAAATCACATTTAGCTACTTTCAGTGAAATTTAGATCAAGTAGAATAAATTAAATTTTTAAATCGAGTTAATGACGGATGGATACTTTAGCTACAGCAAAAACACGTTATGCCACAAAAGCTTATGATGCAGAGAAAAAAATTCCTCAAGCACAATTTGAAAAACTACTCGAAATTTTACGTTTCAGCCCTTCTTCAGTAAATATTCAACCTTGGCATTTTTTAATTGCTGAAACAGATGAGGCCAAACAACGTATCGCATCAGCTTTAACAGGCAATTACATCTATAACGCGGCTAAAGTTCTAAACTCTTCCCACACCTTAGTATTTTGCACGCGTACTGATATTTCTGCTGAATACTTAGAACAACTATTACAACAAGATGATGTCAGTGGTCGTTTTAAAGATGAGAAAGCTAAACAAGGTCAACGAGATACTCGCCAAGGTTATGTTGAATTCTATCGTAATGAATTAAAAAACCTCCCTGCTTGGATGGAAAATCAAACTTACCTTGCACTTGGACAACTCCTTTTTGCAGCAGGCTTAGAAGGCATTGACGCAACACCAATGGAAGGATTTGACAGAGATTTAATCAATAAAGAATTCGATTTAACTGAAAAAGGCTTAAAAGCATCTGTTATTGTTTCACTCGGCTATCGTAGCGAAAATGACTTTAATGCCAAATTACCTAAATCACGACTATCTGATGAGGTTGTTTTTACACGTTTGTAATAATCATTCATCCAATGGGAGTGACTCAATTTACTCCCATTGTTTTAATTCATCATTGCTTTAGCCAATAACATGACTGCAACAATACCACTGATTAATCCAATCCAGGTATAAGCTTTTAAACATTCTTTAAATAACACCACGCCACTGAGTACACCCAATACCACTACCAAGATATTCATGCCAGCAAAGACAATGGCTGGGGTTTCTTTGAAAATCATATGTGCTTTAACATACAAAGCAATATTGGCAAAGTTCAGTACACCCAAACATAATCCCATAAAAATGTTTTTAGGTTGCCAGTTCGGTTGGGTAATGGCGATATAAGTGATAGATAAAATAAAGGCTGTAATAAAAGTTAAATTTAGCGTGACCGCAAACTGTAAACCTAAACTACTGCTATATTTTAGTAATACATCAATAGCTGCATAACCCGCCCAAACACTAAACAAAAATAAGGCTGATTTTAAGCTCATGCCTTTACTTGCCTGCTCTGTGGCCTGTCCTATAATGATCGCTAAAATTGCAATAACTCCGAAAACCACCCCAATTAATTTTAATTGGCTAAATTGCTCACCAAAAACAAAATAAGCTGATAATAACGAGAATATTACCGCTAACCGTTGGGCAATTTCAGTTTTTAAGATACCTGCGAATTGTAGCGATTTGGCTAAACATAAAAATATACTTGGTAATAATAGACCTAAAACAAGAATTAACCACCAAGGCGTATTATTGAGAGAAATATGGCTAATATCGGTTTTAAACCAATAAAAGCATAAAAGACTGGCACTCAAATAATTCCATGCAATGATTTGAAAAACATCAAAACCTTTTGCTTTTAGATATTTTAAAAGAATCGAGACCAATACACTACAACATGCAGCTGCAACAATCATTTCCATAGTTTTTTCTAGCTATGTAAAAACATAAAAAAAAGCCAGTCTATTATTAGACTGGCTTTTTTAAAAGATCATAGATCAATTAACGATTATTTTCGTCTTCTTGACCATCTTCAAATTTAGTTTCGCCATCGAAGCCACCTTGATGACCAAAGCCACCTTGACCGCCGAAGCCACCTTGACCGCCGAAGCCACCTTGACCACCGAAGCCACCTTGACCACCGAAGCCACCACCTTGACCACCGAAGCCACCTTGACCACCGAAGCCACCACCTTGACCGCCAAAGCCACCTTGACCACCAAAGCCGCCAGTAGAACCTTGACCACCGAAACCACCAGTAGAACCTTGTGCAGGGAAACCACCAGTAGCACCTTGTGCGCCAGCTGGACGTGGGTTACGTGCAGGTACAACTGTAGAAATCGCGTGTTTATAAACCATTTGACTTACAGTGTTTTTTAATAAAACTACATATTGATCAAAAGATTCAATATGCCCCTGTAATTTAATACCGTTCACGAGGAAAATAGAAACTGGAATACGTTCTTTACGGAGAGAATTTAAGAACGGATCTTGTAAAGTTTGACCTTTAGACATTTTTAACTCCAAAAAAATTTTAAATCAGCGCAAAAAAACTATCTTTATTTTTCAACTAAAAATTATAAAAAGACAGCCTGCGAATTTTGCTTTATCCAAAGAAGTTTCGCAAGTCTTCTTTCGCCTGCTTTATCGTCACGTAAGTTTTAAAATCGTGTATTTCTTGCAAAGAACGTAACCAAGTGTATTGACGTTTGGCAAGTTGCCGTGTCGCAAATAATGCTTTGTTCTCCATTTCTACTTTATTTTTGAGACTTAGGTCACTTTTTAATAAAAAATCTAAAGCTTGACGATAACCCACAGACCGCATGGATGGTAAATTATCATTTAAATCGTATTTTCTAATTAATTCCTCTACTTCATTTAAAAATCCAATACTCCACATTTTGCTTAAACGTTGCTCAATGCGTTGATGTAATTCTACCCGATCTGGCATCAATGCGTAATTATGAAATATGTAACGATATGGTTGATTTTTAGGCTGCTCTGCCTGTAGTTTTGTTATTGGTTCACCTGTAATTCGGAAAACTTCTAATGCTCTAATAATTCTTTGTTTATCTGAAACTTTGAACTTTTGTCCAGCAATTGGATCAACCGAAGCCAATTCATCATAAACAGACTGCCAGCCTTCAAGATCAGCTTTAGCAAGAATCGCATCACGAATACTTTGATCCGCATTTGGTAGATTATCAGCTAATCCTTCAAGTAGCGATTTAAAATATAGCATTGTACCGCCCACTAAAATTGGTGTTTTGCCACGTGAATGCATGTCATCAATTAATGGGCAAACATCTTCAACAAATTGTGCTGCTGAATATACGTCCAATGGACTAATAATATCGATTAAGTGATGCGGATATTGTTGTTGCTCTTCTTTTGTGGGTTTAGCAGTCCCAATATCCATATCTTTATAAACTAAAGCTGAATCCACAGAAATCAATTCGAAATTACCGCGTTCATAGAGTTCGCATGCCAATGCTGTTTTACCACTTGCGGTAGGCCCCATTAGATTGATGACGGGCAATTGATTTGACATGTAAAACTACTCTCCTCGAGCAAATAATTTATCTAATTGATGCAATGGAAATGCGCGCCAAGTTGGACGCCCATGATTACATTGACTGGCAAATTCAGTTTGTTCCATTTGGCGTAATAAAGCATTCATCTCCGAAAGACTGAGTTGTCGGTGTGCTCTTACAGCTCCATGACACGCCATACCAGCAAGAAGCTCATCACGTTTTTGTAATAGCCCCCTAGCTTCATCATTTGGATCAAGATCATTTAATAATTCTGGAATTAAATTACTAAAGTCAGCTTTATGCAAAATGGCAGGCACACCACGCACAATCACCTGATCATCGCCATATTGATCAATTTCCAACCCCAAACGTTCTAATTGTGGTTGTAAATCTTCAACGCGTGTGGCTTGCATACGAGTAATGGAAACAACTTTAGGAATCAGCAGTTGTTGCGAAGTCCAAAACTCAGGTTTATCCCATGCCGACTTCATCTGCTGCAACAAGATACGTTCATGCGCCGCATGCATATCCACAATAATCAGGCCTTCAGTATTTTGCGCCAAAATATAGATGCCATGCAGTTGTGCGATTGCAATTCCCAAAGGAAACTCATCCACACGTGATGGGCCTTGATCATTTTCATCTTCTGTTTCTTCACGTAAAGGCGCTAAATAGCTTTTGAGTGCATTATTTAACTGTGCAGAGCCATTATAACGTCGTTCTTGAGGTGTTGAATTGTACTGTACTGCCTGTGGGCGGCTTTGATTAAACTCAGTGAGTAAATCTGTCGAAACAACAACCTGCTGATTGTCTTGTCGCTCAGGCTCAGCTACTGCTCGATGTAAATTGAATTGTTCTTGGTATTTTGGCTGAGGCTGATAATTAAATTTTTCTGCCTCAGCTTCATCTATTTTCATCGCTTCTGCTAAATCAGCAGTTGCGGTTTGAAATTGAGACAAGGTTGCTTTGGCATAGTGCCGTACAAATTCATGTACTTCACGCTGGTTCAGAAAACGAATTTCATGCTTGGTTGGATGCACATTCACATCAATATTTTCTGGATCAACTTCTAAAAACAATAAATAAGAAGAATGTTGATGACCATGCAAAATTCCTTCATAAGCCATACGTAAAGCGTGTGAAATGGTTTTATCTTTGACAATACGACCATTCACATACACATATTGCATGTCAGCCTGTGCTCGTGCGTCGGAAGGATGCCCTAACCAACCTGACAAACGCATATTGATACTTTCAGCATCGATCCAATAGGCATTTTGAATAAACTGTTGACCTAATAACTGCTGGACACGCTGATAACGTAATTCACCACTATCAGCAATCGGCAAATTTAAACGAATATTATCGTTATGTTCGAGTACAAAACGAATTTCAAAATGAGTCAAAGCCAAACGGCGGACTATTTCTTCGATATGCCCAAATTCTGTACTTGGTTTTTTTAAAAACTTTCGGCGCGCTGGCACATTGAAAAATAAATCTTGTACACGAATATGTGTACCTTTTTGTGCTGCAACAGCCTGTATTTGTTGATGATCAAACGCTGTTCCATTCACTTCAACCTGATAACCCACGCCTTGTTCATCTTGGCTACTGGTCAACGTCAAACGTGATACCGCAGCAATCGAAGCTAATGCCTCTCCACGAAAGCCTAAACTAACAATTGCATGCAAATCTTCCGATGTTTTAATTTTACTTGTCGCATGCCGCATCACCGCTAATGGTAAATCTTCAGGATGAATTCCATGACCATTATCAATGATTTCAATCAGGGTCGAACCACCTTGCGCCACCCGAATAATAAGTTCGGTTGCGCCAGCATCGATTGCATTTTCTAATAATTCTTTAACAACTGATGATGGACGTTCAATCACCTCACCCGCAGCAATCTGGTTGGCTAAGGCAGCATCAAGGGTATGAATACGACGAGTTGAATCATGCGCCATTCAATTGTTCCTGCAAAGTTTGAGATAAAGATTCGGATTCAGTGGTTAGCGTAACAAACCGAGTCAATTCATCATCCGATTTTTGGATATCAATCACTACATCAGCTTTTGGAATTTCATTTCCACCTTTTGAAGGCCATTCAAATAAGAATAAAGCATCTGGGGTTTCTAAATAATCACGAATTCCCATCAGTTCTAATTCATAGGGATCATCTAAACGATATAAGTCAAAATGGAAAATTTCTTTGCCTTGAATTGTATATGGCTCAACCAAGGTATAAGTTGGGCTTTTTACTGAACCCTGATGTCCAAGATTCTGGATAAAATAACGCGTAAATGTAGTTTTCCCAGCACCTAAATCACCAATCAAATATATAACGCCTGAATGCACTTGTTGTGAGAGCACTTGCGCAAATTTTTGAGTGTCTTGTTCATGATTTAAAGTAAATTTTACTGAATATGACATGGCAAATAGAATAAAATTGGGATACCCGCTATGATAACATCGCCCTGCATTAAAGCCTAATGCACCGAAATGAATTGCTTCTTTTTAAAACGCTCAAGATTTTAAATATGACCTTACAAAATAGAGTAAACCCTTGGGGAAAATTGCATCAGCATCCTTCTAAAAAAGCGATGCTGATGGGAAATCGTGGCGGTCGTCTCCATAACTCGAATAAACAGATTATTAAACAATGGGCAACACAGTCATGGATTCATTGTTTAACGACATTCGGTAATATTAAAAGAGAAGTTTTTGGTGACTCTTATTCAGAATTATTTTTTTTAGATGAAGCCACAGCTTTATCTGCAGGACATCGTCCCTGTGGCGAATGCCAAAGAAAACGTTATCAAGAGTTTAAAAAAAATTGGTTAAATATCAACAATGCAGGTATATCAATTTCAGCAAAAGAAATGGATAAACGTATCCACCAAGATCGAATCAATGCTGAAAAAAGGCAGCATACATTCCAAGCAAATCTTTCAGAACTGCCTATTGGAACTTTTTTTGAATATGCTTCTGAAGCGATCGTAGTTTATAAAGAAAACTGTTATTTGATTTGGTCTTTTGATGGCTATCAAAAGAAAATTGAATTACCTCAAAATCTTATAGTTACTGTGTTAACACCTCAAACTTTTGTAAAAATGTTTGACCATGGATATGTCCCAAATTTTCATTCTTCAGCATCACTCAAAATAAAATGAATACGGTTGAAAATTTTATCCCTCCAATGATCAATGGTGTTAGTGCCAGTAAAGTCTTTTTACCCCAGAATATTTCGGCACACACCATTTTTGAATATCTTTGCCAACATTTTCCCCATATTCAAGTCGACGAATGGCAGCAACGCTTTGCTGATCAGTTAATTTATGCGGCTGATGGTGACATCTTAAACATAGAAAGCCACTATACGCCTAATAGCCATATTTTTTATTATCGTTTTCTTGCTCATGAAGTTTCTGTCCCATTTCAGCATGAGATTTTATTTGAAAATGAAAATTTACTCGTTGTTGATAAACCCCACTTTCTGACAATGACCCCAACTGGGCAATATGTTCAGGAAACATTATTAGTACGTTTAAAAAAGCAAACTGGATATGAGGATCTGACCCCGATTCATAGACTCGATCGCGAAACAGCGGGCATCGTTTTATTCTGTAAAAAACCAGAACTTCGAGGAATATACCAACAACTTTTCGCTGATAGGAAAGTACAAAAAATCTATCACGCGATTGCAGCTTATCGAGCTGAATTACATTTCCCGCAAATATTACAGCTCCATTTAGAAAAAGGTCAGCCGTTTTATACGATGCAGATTAATTCTGAAAAATCTCAAAATTCTGAGACTTTGATAGAGCTTCTGGAACACAATCAACATTACGCAAAATATCTGCTTAAACCCAAGACGGGGAAACAACATCAATTGCGTGTGCATCTCAATTACTTAGGCATTCCAATTTTAAATGATCCATTTTACCCAATTGTCGCACATAAAGCTGATGATGACTTTGAACAACCGCTCCAGTTGTTAGCAAAAAAGATTTATTTTATAGATCCCGTTTTAAATCAAGAAATGCATTTTAATTCTAAATTTGAATTGACACTGTAAATACAACGTAATGACAAAATTTCTATTTTTTCACTTCAAAAATATTGAAATTACATTGCAATGGTTTAGAATACATGACGATAATTAAAAATATTTGGTCGTATTCTGTATGCGAAAAACAGAAGTTTATCAAGTTCGCCTTGATTCACAGGAAAAGAAACAAGCTTTTGCTGTTTTTAAGCAGTTAGGTATATCCCCTGCTCAAGCTGTTCGTCTTTTCTTTAAACAAGTTGTGTTGACGAAATCAATTCCTTTTGCAATTGAAAATCAAAACATTAATATGGAACAGTTACTCAAGCTCCGTAAATCTAAAAATGCAGCAATAAATGATCCTGCAGCTGCTGTAGATTTGGATGTTGAAGACGATCATGAAGATCTATTTGAAGAATTGAATGCGCTATTAAGCGAAAGTGACAAAACTTAACAATGTTGCATTTATAAACAAGTTTTTATTTTTTAAGCTTAAATTTTTTCGTTATTCTGACAGTCCAAATAAAACTATAAGTGCAAGGATGGACAGGAATGATTGTTAAACGAGCAACAAAAGAAGATCTTCACCAACTTGCTGTCTTGTTTGATGAATACCGTCAATTCTATGGTACATCATCCAATGTTGAACAATCCTATCAATTTCTAAAACATCGTTTCGAAAATAAAGATAGTGTCATTTTCATTCACGTTAAAGATGATGTCCTCACAGGCTTTGTTTTACTGTACCTTGCTTTTTCGTCTGTTTCTTGCGAAACCTATTATATTTTAGATGATGTTTATGTAACCCCATCTTATCGAAAACAAGGATCGGCTAAACAATTAATTGACACTGCAATCCTTTTTGCTCGCCATGAAAATGCACAAAGAATTAGTCTCGAAACACAAAAAAATAATTATGAGTCTCGCCGTCTTTATGAACAAATGGGATTTATTCAAGATGATGAATTCAAAACCTTTCACTGTTTTTTAAAATAGTTATTCAATATCTAAAGCAATATTTTGACTCAATTTTTTTTGAGAAGATGTAAGATAAATCCATTCACCTTCTGGTAATTCAGGAAGCTCAAGTAATCCTATTTGCTGGCGGTGTAAAAGCTCAACTTTATTTCCGACTGCAGCAAGCATACGTTTAACTTGATGGTAAACACCTTGATGAATTGTCATTGCCAATTGGTGTGTGGAAAATAGTTGAAGATTGGTTGCGGCATAAATACCTTTTTCATTCCTTAGCTCAACTCCCTGTTCTAAAGCCATTAATTGCTCAGCTGAGATCGGATCGGCAGTCGTTACATGATAAACTTTTGGCACATGCTTACGCGGATTGGTTAAGGCTTGTAAATATTGACCATCATCAGTCAATAACAATAATCCTGTGGTATCTTGATCTAGCCTTCCCACACATTGAATACCTCGATGGATCAAAATTTCAGGTAGTAAGCTAAATACACTTTTATGATGCGTTGCCTGATGTGAACATTCATAACCCTTCGGTTTATTTAAAACAATGTAGAGATGTTCTCGATATTGGTATTCTTCGCCAAATACTTGAAAGCAAAGCTGATCCGTATTTATACTCTGTTTAGGGTTTTCACAAACTTGTCCTTCAATCTGCACAGAACCATTTTTAATTAACTGTTGGCAATACTTTCTTGAACCAAAGCCTTGCGATTGCAAAATTTTTTCCAACAGCATAACTACATCCTCATCTCAAACTGAGTCTATTGTACTCGATTCAGCTAGGCATCGTTGCTTACAGCATACTCATTCTTATTTTTTATAATTTATTCACAATCTGTTCATTTGTAATAGAACATATACAAAACTCTCGCCAAACTCTCTCAATCATCCTATTGCGCTCCATATTTTCACTTAAAAGTCTTGTTACATTTATCTCAAGCAAAAGAATACTGTCCAAAAGAATGGATAAGGAGTTTCACCATGAAATCGAATATGTGGTTATGTAGCGTCATCTTGGCAACCTCTTCAATGATGACAGTTGCACATGCAGATAATACAGCACGTGTTGCAGCAACTTCAGCACTCGGTAGTATTGTTGGTACAGCAGTTGGTAAACAACTTGGCGGTAATACGGGTGCCATGATTGGTTCCGCAATTGGTGGTGCTGGTGGTGCTGCAGCATCAAGTAATAAACGTGATCGCACTGAAGCCGCCATTGGTGGTGGACTGGGCGGCGTTGGTGGTTACACCGTTGGACGTAATGTAGGTGGAACGAATGGCGGCTATATTGGCGCTGGTTTGGGTGCAGCAGGTGGCGCAGCTTTAGGTCAAAGAGTTGGTCAAGATCGTGAAGAAGACCGTCGCTACGAAAATCGTCGTTCTTACGATGACCGCCGTTATAACAACCGTCGTTCTTATGATGATCGTGGATACTATAAATCTCGTCATCATTACCGTCATGATAATGGCTATCACCGTGGTTGGTATAAGGATTAATCATCAAATCCTAACACTTTCTCTTTTGGCGCCTTCGGGCGCTTTTTTTATTTTATCCAATTCGCAACAAATATCGACAATATTCGATATACAAAAACAATCTAATATCGTATTATTTCGATATATGATTTTGAGAGTCAAAAAATGAAGTCACTACAAGAGATCAAATTTTCAATTTTGGAGTTAGCTCCTGTCAGAGACGATAAAAGTATTGAATTTTCACTTCGTCATGCACTAGAACTTGCTCAACATGTTGAAAAGCTTGGTTATGAACGTTTCTGGTTAGCTGAACATCACAATATGGATGGAATTGCGAGTTCCGCAACGGCAGTTTTACTAGGATTCATCGCAGCAAATACACACAAAATTCGCTTAGGTTCTGGTGGCATCATGTTACCTAATCACGCACCATTAGTTGTTGCAGAACAATTCGGGACTTTAGCAACACTTTATCCTAATCGTTTTGAACTTGGTTTGGGGCGTGCTCCAGGAACTGATCAAATGACGATGCGTGCATTACGGCGTGGGCGTCAAGAAACAGAAGATCAATTTCCTCAGGATGTAATGGAAATTTTGCAATATTTTAAAGTACCGCAACCAAATCAAAAAATAATTGCAACGCCAGGTCAAAATACCCATGTACCTGTTTGGTTACTTGGCTCAAGTTTATTCAGTGCACAATTGGCCGCAAAGCTCGGACTTCCCTATTCTTTTGCATCACATTTCGCCCCACGTATGTTAGGTCAAGCAATCGAAATTTACCGTGAGAATTTTCAAGCATCTGAATATCTTGATAAACCTTATGTTTCAATGGGCGTACCAACAGTCGTTGCGGCAACTGATGAAGAAGCACAATATTTAGCAACTAGTTCTTATCAAAGAATTTTAAATTTGATCCGTGGCAATAGCCTAAAGTTAAAACCACCAATTGATTCAATCGAAGGATTGGCTTCAGTTTCAGAACAGATGGCGATTCAAAATTTTTATGCGATGGCACAAATTGGTTCAAAAGAAACTGTGAAAGCTGGATTAAATAAGATTGCTAGTCAATACGATGTTGATGAATTCATTTTTACATGTGATATTTATGATACTGAAAAACGCCTAGAAAACTTTAGTTTAATTCAGCAATTAAAAACTGAGTAAATATTATTTGGCTTTAGTTTCTTTACATAAGCATTGCTCTTTGAAAATTTAAAATCAAAGAGCAGCAATATATTTGAACCGTAATAGCCTATCTCTCTTGAGCCCATTCAAAGACAGAGCGTTCGTATGCTATTCCTTCTAAATCATAAACCTGATAAATTGAATCAAAAAGTGATTGTAAATCTGCGCTATTATCCATTGCTCTAGCAGTAATAAAAATAGGAGTCACCGCGCCACTATCTAAAATAGGAATATACAATAAATGTGGAAAGCGAATCGTATCTGCACTCGCTGGAATAATACAAATTCCTTCTCCAGCCGCAACCAAACCTAATGCGAGTTGGATTTCACGCAATTCACGAATATGTTTTGGCACTAAACTGTGCTCCGCAAAAATATTCATAAGCTGGGTCGAAAAATTTGGTTTTGGGGTATTTGGATAAACAAAAAGTTTTTCATCAACTAAATCTGCTAAATGAACACCCTCCACTCTTTGAGCCAAAGGATGGCTTGAATGAGCAGCGACCACCAAATTTTCTTTGCGTAATAAAACACGTTTCACCGCAGGATCACTAATTCTTAATCGACCAAATCCAACATCTATTCGTCCTTCCTTTAACGCTTGGATTTGTTCAGTGGTACTCAATTCTACTAATTGAATATTTAAGTGCGGATGTTGTTGGCGGTAGAGATAAATAATTCTTGGTAATAAACCAAATAGTAATGAACCAACAAAACCTATCGTTAAAGTTCTTTCGATTAGACCAATTCTTTTGGTCATACTTTTAACTTCTTCCGCATTAGACAAAAGTTTAAGCGCATGCTGATAAAGAAATTGTCCTGCGGTTGTGGTTTGTAGTGGTCGACTTCCTCTCTCAAAAAGTTGCACACCTAATTCATTTTCAAGGTTTTGGATTTGCCTACTCAATGGTGGTTGAGCAATGAAAAGCCTTTCTGCTGCTTTGGTGAAACTTTGTTCTTCTACCACTGCGACAAAATAACGTAGGTATCTGAGTTCCATTCTTCATCTCCATACCTAATAGGTATAAAAAAATACATATTCAGTCTTAGACACAGTTTAATCATTCTTTTAAGGTATAGGAAGAACATAAAGAACCAGTGATGGTGTGAAATGTATAAATCTGTCGAAACCATATTAGTTGATATTCCAACCATTCGTCCACACAAGCTTTCAGTGACTACGATGCAGACTCAAACTTTAGTTTTGGTCAAAGTAACAGCAGAAAATGGTGTGGTTGGTTGGGGTGAAGCCACCACAATTGGTGGGCTTAACTATGGTGAAGAAAGTCCTGAAAGTGCAAAAGCAAATATTGATACTTACTTTGCTCCCTTATTACTTTCGATCAAAAAATCGTTGAATGTGGCACAAACTTTAGCGTTAATTCGCAAAAGTATTAATGGAAATCGATTTGCAAAATGTGCCATTCAAACAGCACTTCTTGATATTCAAGCAAAACAATTAAACCTCCCTTTAAGTGAAATTTTAGGTGGTCGTTTGCGTGATCGCTTGCCTGTACTTTGGACTTTAGCTTCTGGTGATACAGATAAAGATATTGCTGAAGCAAAGGAAATGATTGAGCTAAAACGCCACAATATTTTCAAGTTAAAAATTGGTTCTAATCCTCTACAACATGATGTTGATCATGTGATTGCCATTAAAAAGGCTTTAGGTACAGAGATCAGTATTCGTGTTGATGTAAATCGTGCATGGTCAGAATTGGAATGTATCCAAGGGATTCAACAGTTACAGGATGGTGGCATTGATTTAATTGAACAACCTTGTGCAATTGAACAAACCAACGTTCTCGGACGTTTAACCCAACGATTTGATGTCGCGATTATGGCTGATGAAGCATTAACAGGTCCTGACAGTGCTTATCGCTTAGCACAACAACATGCGGCTGATGTGTTCGCCGTAAAAGTTGAACAGTCCGGCGGTCTAATTGAAGCGTGTGAAGTGGCAAAAATTGCAAAACTTGCAGGGATTGATCTTTATGGGGGCACGATGCTTGAAGGTCCGATTGGAACCATTGCCTCAGCACATGCGTTTAGCACCTTTGACAGCCTTGCGTTTGGAACAGAATTGTTTGGGCCATTGTTACTCACTGAAGATATCTTAAAAACACCTTTGCAATATGAAAATTTTGAATTGGTTGTACCCCAAGCAGCTGGCTTAGGTATTGAGATTGATGAAGACAAAATTGAGCAATTACGACGCAAAGCATAAGGAGAAAAGCATGCTATTTCAGGTTCGCATGGATGTGCATATTCCACTCGATATGCCAATTGAACAAGCCAATCAAATTAAAGCTGTAGAAAAAGCGTATTCGCAAGATTTACAGCGTCAAGGCAAGTGGCGTCATATTTGGCGTATCACAGGTCAGTATTCAAACATCAGTATTTTTGATGTTGAAAGCAATGAAGAGCTGCACAACATTTTACAGGGCTTGCCCTTGTATCCCTACATGAATATTGAGGTGATGGCGTTGAATCGTCACCCATCATCGATTCGGGAAGATGATCATTAACGTATATGAATCTAATTGCTCTGAGGTTCCCAACACCCTCTCAGCGCTAGGCTAAAACAAGGAATGTAGCAAGGCAAAATCGCAATAAATAATTTGGTGATTCCCCCGCTACTAACGCTATAAGCATACTCAAGGAGAAATAGTATGAACCGTCAGGAAATCGATACGCTAGTTAAACAAATGAATGTTGATACTGCAACTGCTGAAGTTGATCAACGCGTTCAAACGATTGTGGTTCGTTTATTAGGTGATTTATTTCAAGCGATTGAAGATTTAGATATCCAACCATCGGAAGTATGGAAAGGTCTCGAATATTTTACAGATGCAGGTCAAGCCAATGAATTAGGCTTACTCGCAGCAGGTTTGGGTTTAGAACATTATTTAGATTTACGTGCTGATGAGGCTGATGCTAAAGCAGGTATTTCAGGCGGTACGCCTCGTACGATTGAAGGTCCACTTTATGTTGCAGGTGCGCCTGAATCAGTTGGTTTTGCACGTATGGACGATGGCTCTGAATCAGACAAAATCGACACATTAATTATTGAAGGTACAGTAACAGATACTGATGGTAATGTGATTGAAGGTGCCAAGGTTGAAGTTTGGCATGCGAATAGTTTAGGCAACTACTCTTTCTTCGATAAGTCTCAATCCGATTTTAATTTACGTCGTACTATTTTAGCTGATGCTGAGGGCAAATACGTAGCGCTTACCACGATGCCTGTAGGTTATGGCTGTCCACCAGAAGGCACAACCCAATTTGTACTCAACAAATTAGGTCGTCATGGCAACCGCCCTTCTCATGTTCATTATTTTGTTTCTGCACCAGGTTTCCGCAAATTAACAACTCAATTCAACATTGAGGGTGATCAATATTTATGGGATGACTTTGCTTTTGCGACACGTGATGGCTTAGTGGCAACCGCGATTGATGTATCTGATCAAGCTGAAATTCAAGGTCGTGGTCTGGATAAACCCTTTAAACATATCACGTTCAATATCGAACTCGTGAAAGACGCTGCCACAGCGCCTTCAACTGAAGTAGATCGTCGTCGCGCTAGCGCATAACTCAGCTTAATAGGAACTGAGTTAGCAATAGAGACTTGTTAGCTCAGGACTTCCTTGCTTGGAAAGTCGGAGAACGGACATGCCACGAATTCCTGTAATTAATACGAGCCATCTTGATCGAATTGATGAATTACTTGTAGATAACGAAGAAACGGGCGAATACAAGCTGCATCGTTCAGTATTTACTGATCAAGCTTTGTTTGATCTTGAGATGAAATACATCTTTGAAGGTAACTGGGTCTATTTAGCACATGAAAGCCAAATTTCCCAAAATAATGATTTTTACACCACCTATATTGGTCGCCAGCCAATCATTATTGCGCGTAACCGTAACGGTGAGTTAAATGCAATGATCAATGCATGTTCTCATCGTGGTGCACAACTCTGCAGACATAAACGCGGTAATAAAGCGACTTATACGTGCCCTTTCCATGGTTGGACATTTAACAACTCAGGTAAATTGCTCAAAGTAAAAGATCCAAGCGATGCTGGATATTCTGATTGTTTCAACCAAGATGGTTCACATGACTTAAAAAAAGTTGCAAAGTTTGAAAACTATAAGGGTTTCTTATTTGGCAGCTTAAACCCAGATGTTCCATCTTTAGAAGAATTCTTGGGTGAAACAAGCAAGATTATTGACATGATTGTTGGTCAGTCAGAACAAGGTTTAGAAGTTTTACGTGGTTCTTCAAGCTACACCTATGAAGGAAACTGGAAGCTCACTGCTGAAAATGGTGCGGATGGCTATCACGTATCAGCCGTTCACTGGAACTATGCTGCAACGACTCAACACCGTAAAGAAGCTCAGGCAGGCGATAATATTCGTGCAATGAGTGCAGGCTCTTGGGGCAAACAAGGTGGTGGATCATACGGTTTTGAACATGGTCATATGTTGCTATGGACTCAGTGGGCAAATCCAGAAGATCGACCAAATTTTCCCAAAGCAGAAGAATATACCGAGAAGTTCGGGGCTGCGATGTCTAAATGGATGATCGAACGCTCACGAAATCTCTGCTTATACCCTAACGTTTATTTGATGGATCAATTTGGCTCTCAAATTCGGGTACTCCGTCCACTTGGCGTGAATAAAACTGAAGTCACCATTTACTGCATCGCGCCTGTTGGCGAATCGGCTGAAGCTCGTGCTCGCCGTATCCGTCAATATGAAGATTTCTTTAATGCCTCTGGAATGGCAACGCCTGATGATTTAGAAGAATTTCGTGCATGCCAAGCTGGTTATGCAGGGCTTGAATTGGAATGGAATGACATGTGTCGTGGTTCAAAACACTGGATTCATGGACCCGATGAAGCAGCAAATGAAATTGGTCTAAAACCAAAACTCAGTGGCATTAAAACTGAAGATGAAGGCTTATATCTTGCTCAACATCAATACTGGTTGACCTCTATGAAAAATGCAATTGCGATCGAAAAACGATTGGCAGCAGCTCAATTTCAAGGGGAAGCAGTATGAATACCGCAGCAGAAAAAGTGACCTTAGAAAATATCACTCAATTCCTCTATCAAGAAGCTCGTTTTCTCGATGATGAACAGTGGGACGATTGGCTGAATTGTTATGCAGCAGAAGCATCTTTTTGGATGCCTGCATGGGATGACGACGACAAACTCACCGAAGATCCTCAGTCTGAAATTTCGTTAATTTACTACCCAGACCGCCAAGGATTGGAAGATCGCATATTTCGTATCAAAACCGAACGTTCATCAGCAACGATGCCAGATACACGGACGAGCCACAACATCTGCAATATTGAAATTGTGGAACGTAATGGCGAAACAGTCACCGTACGTTTTAACTGGAACACCTTGAGCTTCCGCTACAAAACCAACTATAGCTACTTTGGTATGTCTCGCTATGTCATTGATTTTTCAGGTGAGCAACCAAAAATTCTCAGTAAATATGTGGTGTTAAAGAACGATTATATCAATCAAGTGATTGATATTTATCATCTATAGCCAGCCGCCCAGCCAAATGGATCTTTTGGTTGGGTTAGCCAGATCAAAATTTTTAAATAGGATGATTGCCATGTCTAACCATAATGTAGCACTTCAATTTGAAGATGGTGTAACGCGATTTATTACTGTCGCACAAGATGAAACTTTATCTGATGCTGCCTACCGCCAGAAGATTAATATTCCTTTGGATTGCCGAGATGGTGCATGTGGTACATGTCGAGCATTCTGTGAATCTGGTAGTTATGACATGCCAGAAGAAACCTATATTGAAGATGCTTTAACTCCTGAAGAAGCTGAACAAGGCTACATACTTGCTTGCCAATGCCGCCCAAAATCAGATGCTGTATTCAAAATTCAAGCTTCTTCTGATGTTTGCAAAACAGAAATTCATCAGTTCCAAGGTACTTTATCACGTGTCGAAAATCTGTCTGACTCCACAATTACCTTTGATATTCAACTTGATGATGGACAGCCTGAGATTCATTTCCTAGCAGGTCAATACGTCAATGTAGGAATTCCGAATACGACTGAAACACGCTCTTATTCTTTTAGTTCAAAACCCGGCAATCGTTTAACGGGTTTCGTTGTTCGGAATGTACCGAATGGACAGATGAGCGAGTTCCTCAGTAAAAATGCAAAAACGGGTGACAAAATGAGTTTTACTGGTCCATTTGGCAGTTTCTATCTGCGTCATGTGACTCGCCCAGTATTAATGCTCGCTGGTGGTACAGGCATTGCACCATTTATTTCGATGCTTCAAATCCTTGAAGAAAAAAGGTCTGATCACCCTATTCGTCTGGTTTTTGGTGTAACCAATGACTTTGATTTAGTCGCTATTGAAAAGTTAGAAGAACTTCAAAATAAATACTCGTGGTTTGAGTATCGTACTGTCGTCGCAAACCCAGAGAGCCAACATGAACGTAAAGGTTATGTCACAGGTCATATTGAAAATGACTGGTTGAATCATGGTGATGTCGACATTTACTTATGTGGCCCAGTACCAATGGTTGAAGCTGTTCGTGGTTGGTTAGATCAAGAAGGCATTAAACCTGCCAATTTCTTATTTGAAAAATTCTCAGCGAATTAATTAAATTGGAGATGAGCATGATTTTTCCAGATAGATTCAAAGACAAAATAGTGATTGTCACAGGTGCAGCACAAGGGATTGGTCGTGGTGTTGCACTTCGAATTGCTGCTGAAAATGGACAAGTGATTTTAGCTGATCGTTCAGATTTGGTGGATGAAGTTGCTCATGAAATTATGCGTTCAGGTGGCGTGGCGATCACAGTCAAAACAGACTTGGAAACTTTTTCTGGTGCGCAGACTGTTGTAAATCAAGCAATTGAGCATTTTGGTCGTGTTAATGTTCTGATTAACAATGTCGGTGGCGCAATTTGGATGAAGCCATATGATGCTTTTAGTGAAGAAGAGGTCATTAAAGAAATCAATCGCTCATTGTTTCCAACTTTATGGTGTTGCCGTGCCGTATTGCCTGAAATGTTGAAGGAAAAAAGCGGTGTCATCGTAAATGTCTCTTCTATTGCAACGCGTGGTATCAACCGAATTCCTTATTCAGCAGCAAAAGGTGGTGTCAATGCACTTACCACGTCCCTTGCATTTGAGCACGCGAAAGATGGAATTCGTGTAAACGCAATTGCAACAGGTGGAACAGATGCTCCACCACGAAAAGTGCCTCGTAATTCAACTCCACTTACCGAAGATGAAAAAGTTTGGATGCAACAGGTTGTAGATCAAACCAAAGAAAGAAGTCTGATGGGACGTTATGGCACGATTGATGAACAAGTCAACGCTATTGTTTTTCTTGCATCAGATGAGTCGTCTTATATGACTGGTAGTGTAATTGCAGTGGGTGGTGGTGATCAGGGTTAATTCTGATCTAAACAGCAGGAAATCTTGCAAGGAGGCGCTATGACTAACCTGTTGAAGAGTTTAAAGAATGATTGGTCTATTTCAGCAACGATCGCTGGATTTATTGCTGTCTTAATTTCTTATTCAGGCCCTCTCATCATTTTTTTTCAGGCTGCCCAAAAAGCCAATATCTCTACAGAAATGATGATTTCATGGATTTGGGGCATATCAATTGGTGCTGCTGTTGCTGGAATCTATCTTTCAATTCGTTATAAAACCCCTGTCATCACAGCATGGTCAGCTCCTGGTACGGCATTATTGGTTTCACTGTTTCCAAATATCTCTTTGAATGAAGTTGTTGCCGCTTATATCACTTCGGCGATTGTCATTTTTATAGTTGGAGCGACAGGATATTTTGACAAATTGCTGAAATGGATTCCTCAAGGAATTGCAGCAGGCATGATGGCAGGGATTTTATTTCAATTTGGGCTCGGATTATTTGTAGCAACTGATTCCATGCCTTTGATCGTTTTCAGCATGTTGCTTTGTTATCTATTAGCAAAACGATATTCGCCTCGTTACACCATGCTGTGGGTTTTATTGTTTGGTGTTTCACTCAGCTTAATTTTGGGAAAAATGAATCCTGTTGAAATGCAGTTTAACTTTGCTATCCCTCATTTTATTTTTCCTGAATGGACTTGGCACTCTACATTCAACTTGGCTTTACCTTTAATTCTCGTGAGTTTAACAGGGCAATTCTTGCCGGGTATGGCCATTATGAAATTAAGTGGTTATGACACTTCCGCTAAACCGATTATTACAGCTTCAAGTATTGCCTCACTTGCAGTCGCTTGTGTAGGTGGAATTACGATTGTACTTGCTGCAATTACTGCTGCTCTATGCATGGGTAAAGATGCTCATGAACTCAAAGAGAAGCGTTATATCGCAGGTGTTACCAACGGTATTTTCTATATTTTAGGTGGCTTATTTGCTGGCAGTATTGTCATGCTCTTTAGCCTTCTTCCCAAAGAACTCATCGCAGCTTTAGCAGGATTAGCCCTGCTTGGGGCGATCGGGACAAATGTCATGATTGCGATGAAAGATGATCATCAGCGCGATGCAGCATTAATCACATTTCTTGCAACGGTTTCAGGAATGCACTTTCTCGGACTTAGCTCAGTTTTTTGGGGCATCTGTATCGGTATTATCGCCCAGATTCTTTTAAATCCTCATGCTCACCCAAATACTGTGATGACCCAGTCATCTTCTGAAAAACAGATCAGCAAGACTTGATTGTAGGATAAATTAATTATGATCGACAAATCACAAGCTTCACTGGTTGAAGCCCTCAGTTGATGATTTTGCAAACTGTGCCAAGCTTGCACAATATGCAGGTTACGATGGCGTTGAAATCATGGGTTCAGAAGGTTACTTGATCAATGAATTCATTGCTGCTCGTACTAACCACCGTGATGACGAATGGGGCGGGAGTTATGAAAATCGTATCCGCTTTCCTATTGAAATCGTTAAACGTACTC
>NZ_LBMZ01000022.1:0-2229 GCF_001005525.1 Acinetobacter sp. AG1
AAAATTTAGTAATTTAAATAAGCACCTATTTGGGTGTAGAGATAATATTAAAATTGGGGAAAATAATATGGAATTACATAGTCGTGTTTATTATAAACATCCTGACTCAACAATCATGGGACAATTAGAGGTCTTATTTACTACACATCATGGAGATGAAGAAAAGTTCATTCAGACAGCTTTACTCATTAATCCGCAAGCGGATGAGATTACTCAAGAGCTAGTTGATTTGATTGATTCGATTGAACATGATCTTGCGCCAGAGACATTGCACTATGTTGATGGGTTTGCTGTACTAGATTTTACACATGGCTCAAATGGCGATGAAAACATTGAAAATATTTTATTATTTTTAAAAGGATTATTACCTGATATTCATGCACAAGCTTGGGGTTGTGGTGATGATGATCCATGGGAGTTTTGGTTCAAATTTGATGGCGATGAGCTTATCCGTGAAGATGATGAACCATTGAATGATCCTGATGAAGATGAAGAAATTAAAGCTTCTATTTATACATGGTGGCATCAAGATTTACCTTCTGGAATTAAAGAAGGCTTCTTGAACGAAGAAGAGTAATTATCAACATCTTATGATGCTATTTCCTCAATAAGTTACAAATACTTTTTGGGGAAATGCTTCTGTTTGTTTTTTGATCTATAAAAATGAATGGAATTCATGCTAAAATGATCGGCTTTCATCTTTAGATGTCTCTCCTCCATCTGCTAGCCGAGATTCGCAAGCCATGTCTACTGCCTACACTATGCAGACCGCGCCAAAAGCGCTGTTTGATTACGACAAATATTGGGCGTCGTGTTTTGAACCCGCACCATTTTTGCCGATGTCACGAGAAGAAATGGATCAACTCGGCTGGGATGCGTGTGACTTTATTTTGGTTTGTGGTGATGCCTATATTGACCATCCATCTTTTGTATCAGGGGTGATTGGGCGTGTACTTGAAGCACAAGGCTTCCGTGTCGGAATCATTGCACAACCAGACTGGACCAACGCAGAGAGCTTCCGCGTTCTAGGCAAGCCAACCATTGCATGGGGTGTGACCGCAGGGAACATGGATTCAATGATCAACCGTTATACGGCAGATCGTAAAATTCGTTCCGATGATGCGTATTCACCAAACAATGAAGCAAATAAGCGTCCAGACCGTGCAGCAACAGTTTACTGTCAGCGTTGCCGTGAGGCTTTTCCTGACGTTCCTGTCTTACTCGGTGGTATTGAAGGAAGCTTGCGTCGTATTGCACATTATGATTATTGGTCTGACAAAGTTCGCCGCTCTATTTTGATGGACTCAAAAGCTGATCTATTGATGTATGGTAATGGCGAGCGTGCGATTATCGATGTGATGCATCGTTTAGCCAAAGGTGAGAAAATCCACGAGATTACTGATGTTCGTGGTACAGCATTTATTATTAATAAGCATAATAAAGCATCTAAAGCGAAATTCGTTGAAATTGCCAGTAATGACGTGGATACCATTGGACGTGTCGATCCAATTATTAATCCTTATGTCATGACTGAAGATATTGATGGCTGTGAAGTTGAAAAAGAAAAAGGTAACTCGCTAGCGCAGTATCAAAACTTCCAAAAAGAAATCGTTGCCAATCCAATCGTGCGTGAAGGCGATCAGCTCGATCCAGATACACAGATTGTGCAGTTAAAGCCTGCGCCATCAAAAGCGATTAAACATAAATTACCTCCACGTGAATTGGCGGTGATTCGTTTACCTTCTTTTGAAGCAGTGGCTGATGATCATGTGTTGTATGCCCATGCCAACCGTATTTTGCACCTTGAAACCAATCCGGGCAATGCACGTGCCTTAGTACAACGTATCAAATGTGGAATGAAAAACTTCTGCCTATCACGGGGATTGATTTTCAAATCCACAATACAGGCATGCTGATTTTCGATCAGGAAGACTTTGATGTAGGGCTGAATTATGCCAATCAATATCAAGAATTGATATACCACCAATCAACAGGCTTAAGGTTGGGCAAGCACTGATCAGCACCAAAGTTTAAAATGAGATTGTGTGAATCAATGTCATGACACTGACAAATGAAATTAAGATCTGTTGAGCCGACATATTCAGGCTTTGGTTGCGGCTCAATTGGATCTACAGAGGATTTGCGGTAATAAACAGCTCTCGCTACTTCCCACGGAATAGAGTCGGTAGTAACTAGCTCTAAACCTTTATCGTGTTTGAACGTGAATCG
>NZ_LBMZ01000102.1:0-61424 GCF_001005525.1 Acinetobacter sp. AG1
TAATGAAGGGTTTTTACATTTGGACATAAGTCTTATTCCTAGTTATGAAAATAAATTTGAGTTTATTTTGTGGCTGGCAGGTTTTATAGAAAGAATAACTACAGGTGGGAAAAGAAATCCACCATCTATTAGAATAAATATTCCTACGGAATATACTTATGTAAACTCTTTTAGCACCAATTCTAGAAAAGAAAATGATAGGAAAAGAGAGAAACTAATGAATGGATTTAAAACAGAGGATTTTTTTGGAAATTATAAAAAAGAGAAATGAAAATTTGATGTTGTAATTATATTTTTTGATTAAAGTTTATATTTATTAGACTATTAAGATTTTTGGAAATGATTATTAAGTAATATTTACAACTGGACACATCTTATTTGTATCAATCTGTAGATTAAGAGCCTATGGTGAATAGGTGCTAGATATTTATCTGCACATCATTATATAGGAGAGACACTAATGTCTCAGAATCAAGATAATTCAAACAAACAACCTAATCAGCAAAATCCTTCACCTGGACAACAGCAGCAGTCTGAGCCACAAAACAAACCAGCTGCTCAACCTGTTACCCAAGATCCCAGTACAAAACAGCCTAAAGACAATAATCAGCAGCATAAATAACCGCTATTATTTCTATAATTGTAGACATTTTCGATATTAGATCTTAAATGTATAGAGGGCTAAAAATTTAGCTCTCTATATTTCATTTATAGAAAAATAAATGAAATCTTAAAAAGAGTAAAATTATGGTTTGGGTATTTTTAATAATTATTTCATGGGTTCTATATATAGTTTTTGAGGAAAAAATTAAGAAAAAAAGTAGAGTTCAAGAATTACCAAATTTTACGTTAAATATTATTGGTAAAATATTTTTTGAGAAAGATGAAGAGTTTGAACATAATGTCAGTGTAGTGCTCTACCAGAATGAATTAAAAACAGTAATTGGTATTGATAGTGAGCAATTTATCAGAGTAAAGAAAGATGCCATAATTGCTCAAGAAGATACTGGTGAGGTGGGGGTGTATATTGATGCTATGAGAATTGGTTACTTAGATGCAAACAGTGCAAAAGAATTTTGCAACTTTATAAAAATTAAAGGTCTATCAAAAAATGATGCATTTGAGGTTGAGGCAGTTGTCTTTGGAAATCCAAAAGGGGATAAGTGGCACGTAAAATTAAATATGCCAAGTAAGATGCAAAAATTTAGATATAAGATTTATTGAGCGGATTTTTTGTTAAGAGCTTATTTGTATTAAAATATCTAAATTTCATTTAAAACACTCAAATTGAATAAAATTAGCTCAAATTCAACTACATTTAATAATTAATCAATATAAAGCTTGCTTATTTATATTAAAGAGCCTATAAAGCTAACTCGTCGGTGCGGGATGGAGCAGTCTGGTAGCTCGTCGGGCTCATAACCCGAAGGTCGTTGGTTCAAATCCAGCTCCCGCTACCAACCGACAATATTAATTTTGCTCAGTGATATATTTAAAGTTGCTATTCTGGAAAGAACAAATAGCAATTAATTTAGCTTAGATAATCCTAAATAAAGCTATAAATTATTAAATTCTAGAATTCCAGTTATTTTCTTTTATCTGTCTAGCTTATAGTAAATCAAATCAATCATTTGAGCTCTTAAATGAGTAACTTAGTGCTAAAAATTATTAATGAATGGCGTATAGCCAAAGCCAGCAACGGCAAAGAAATTTGTGTACAAATTATCCCTCTTAAACGCCAGCAAAATACTTTGAAAGGATTTAAATGGGTAGAAGTCGGAAAAAAGATACTTTTAGATTCTGGTCAAGAGATTGATTTTAATTTAGATGGTAATAGCTTCTATACTGAAGTTAATCAGCTTTATCGATTAACATAAATAATTAACACATTTGTAGTCTCTTTTTTTATAAAAGATTAATTAGATAAAATCTCAGTAGAAACTTAGATTTTATCTTTCAATAAATTATTAAAGGTTTTAAATATGTCAGATACAACTACTGGTACAGTTAAATGGTTCAATGAAGCTAAGGGTTTTGGTTTTATTCAAGCTGATTCAGGTCAAGATTTATTTGCTCATTTTAGTGATATTCAAAGCAGTGGATTTAAAGTTCTTAATGAAGGTCAGCGAGTTTCTTTTGTTGCTGCTCAGGGAAAGAAAGGGCCACAAGCTACTTATATCCAAACTATATAAGATTTGAAAATAAAAAAGCTCACGTTCTGTGAGCTTTTTTTGTTGATGGGCTCATTCTATAAAATTCATTTTTTTTCATTAGCTTCGAATCGTACTCACAACTACATAATTATTCTTCAAACTCAATGACCAACCAGTTTCTTTATCAAATGGCTCGCTGTATTTGATAGTGTGTTCTATATAGAAGTAGATCCAGTTTTTCATTTTTCTTCACTATACATTTCATTTGCATTTCTATTTTTGCCTAAAACAATTTCTTCTATCTCATTCATGGCAGCTCTTAACTTCTTATCACTAATTTGAACATAGCCTGCGGCGACATCATTCTTGTCCTCCTTCTTATGATTCAGCAGTTTTTATAGTCCTATATTTACCATAGTCGAGAGTTACGGCAATAGATCCATAGATATGGTACAGATCATAAAAAGTGAACTGGAAGTTAAAGGATTGATTAATCTTTGTCCTTGCCGTTCAGGGTAAAAAGATTTATAAAAAACAGCCATTCACCTAAGAATTTTTTTAATGCTTTATATTTATTTGATCTGTGGGATTTCATACGTTACACGTATTTTTTATAAATCCTGTCAAAATCCTGTCAGCTAGATAAGCTTATTAAAAATATTTTAAATTTAACAATATATTAAGTGGTGCGCTCAGCGGGACTCGAACCCACGCCACAGGCTTCGGAGACCTGTACTCTATCCAGTTGAGCTATGAGCGCATACATGTGTGGCACATCATAGGCAAAAAATACATATAGGTAAATATAAAGACGTAAGCAATATGATCTGTTGTTTATTAAAACAACGATTTTGAAGCTTAATTGCCAAAATATTTAAATCATGTTTGCAAATGCTGTACTGAATAATTAATCAACTTCAACGTTTGATTCAATTGTGCTGGAGGAATTCTTGATTCTTGTAGAAAAGTAATCCATTGCATTTGGCAAGCTTTTAATTGCTGTAAATTTTTGATCATCTGTATTTTTTGTATCAATGGCCGCGCCATTAAACCACAATAAGTTGTTAAGGTTTGAATCATAACTTGTTGGATTTCAACAAAAGGAAGTTTTTCTAACGTAATAATTTCTGCTTCTAGATTTTGTGTTGGGTTAGATATGTTTTTATTTTGATCTGGTTGAATATGTGGGATTGCCGTAGAAGCATTATGGTCTGCTGTTGTGACCTCTTCTTCAATATGTATAGATTCGGGTTGTTGATGTGCTAATAAGCCCATATCAATCAGTTGTTGAACTAATTCCGTAGGTGCTATTCTTTCTTTATATCCATGATCAAGTTCTTGAAAATCTTCATGATCAATCAAAAGCAATAAACGACGCTGCCGTGCAGTTAAAGCACTATCACGTTGTTGCAGGGCATTTTGCCCGAGTTCCGTTTTAAAAAAATTAGACATTTCTTAATCCCCACAAGCCCAAGATCTAGCATGAGGATTAAGATAAGGTTAAAAAATGACAATAATGTTAACAATTTATTAAATATCATTGTCTTGATTGGAATGACTGGAAAATAATTTAAAAGATTTTCTAAGAGGGCTCATCTTACTAATTTTGTTTCCAATGCCTTACGTAAATAGAGATCAAGATCATCTTGGCGTAAAAGCCATTGGATATAATCCGCTGGAAGATCTTGAATCGCAGTACCTTTGTGTTTACCAAAAGTAATACTCTTCGGAATACGAGCTTCTTCTGAAGCTATATAAAGCTGTTCAATGTTTTCAATGTTTAATTGATGAATGATATGCATCAAAATATTAGCCGTTAAAATAATGTCAGCATCAGCTCTATGAGCGCCTTTGAGCATTTCTCTAGCTTTATCACTCCCTTTTGAGATGAGATAAATTAAGGCTGAAATATTATGTGCTTCCGCATTTTCCCAAACACGACGCGCAAGTGCTAAGGTGCAAATTGGTTTAATTTTTGATGTATCTACGCCGCACTTTGCAATAGCTGTAATATCGTAATCAACGTTATGACCAATAATATACTGGGTTTGTTCAGGCAGTTGAAACTCACTGTAAAAAGGTTGATCGGCTAGATCTGATTCTAATATGTGATGCACCGCCATCGCGGCATAAGAGATAGGTTGACCAACTTGATACAGCTGATCAAAAATCTTTTTCTTATCTAAGCTTAGCTTTCCACGCTCAATTTCAATTGGCGCGTAAGCAATTTCTATAGGCAAACCATTTAATGTATGTGTTTCCGTATCTAAAATAATGGTTTGCATAAAGTTGAACCTAATTGGGTAGGATAGTCTCTCATACTTTTTATCTTACAAGAAATTTAGAATGAGCTGTGCTTAATCATGCTTTGATTGACTGGATTTTAAATAAATTAGTGATGTATTGCGCAAATAAAAAGCAAACATAAAAGGATATAAAAAAATACTTGAAACAATTTCGTAATAGGCGTAATTCTTGTGGATGTAATAACCTTAGATAAATTCCATCTAAGCATAAAACTTAAAAATAAAATTAGTTAAGGAAAAACTAAATGAAAATTAAACTATTAACGGTTGCAATGCTGAGCACGACTTTGTTTTTGACAGCTTGTGGTGGCGACGATAATGGATCGACAGTATTTGTACCTAAACCTGAGATTCCTGAAAATAATATCAAAGACCCTGTTGTTGGAATTCCTAAAAACTTTGAACTTAATGGTATGGCTGCAGCGTCATCTGATAGCGTGATAATGACCTATAAAATGTTGGGAGTTAATGATAAAGAAGTATTGGCAACAGCGCTTGTCTTCACACCGCCGGCTTCAATTTTACCACCAGCAAATGGTTGGCCGATAGTCGTTTGGGCACATGGTACAACCGGGGTTGCGGATAAATGCGCGCCAAGTCGACAAGGTTTAGGAGGAAATGAATTTTTATTAAAAGCTTTGTTAGCATCTGGATATGTAGTTGTTGCTCCTGATTATGAAGGATTAGGTGAGCCAAGTGAAAAAGATGCTCATCCATTCTTAAATGTTAAAAGTGAAGCTTATTCAATTACTGATGCTGTGGTTGCTGCACGCGCTTATTTAACTAGTTTAAATAAGAAAACAAATGGTCAGTGGATGACAGTAGGGCATTCCCAAGGTGGTCAAGCAGCATTAGGTGCAGCTCAATATGCAAGTCGTGCGAAGCTTGATTATAAAGGAACAGTTGCTGTAGCACCTGCGTCAAATCTAGCTTTAATTTTAGCTGATGGAGAACGCGAAGCGAATAATGAACCTAATCCAATTAAGAAAATAGAAATATTAGCTCCTTTAGATACATTCACTGCCTTAATTACTGCTGGTTTAAGAAATCAGTATCCAAGCTTAAAATTTAGTGATGTCTTTAATTCTCCAACAGATGAAATAGCAGCAACAGCTGAGACTTCTTCAGAAAATTCAGTTTGCTATCAGGCTTTAGGTCAGAATTTAGGTAATGCAATGGGGATTTATTTAGACAAAAATAAAACTCTTGAGGGTTACCCACGTACAAAAACTAACTTTATGTCAATTCCAAGTGTTACAAGTTTTTTAGCCACAGATTCTCAACCTTTGCAGAAGAAAGTGTCGACTCCAATTATTATTTATCAAGGGACATTAGACAAAACAGTACCTAAACCAGTGACTGATTTTTTGGTTAACTCAGCTAAATCTGTAGGAACTGCAATTCCTAGTTCTAATTACAGAGTCGGAGAATGGGATCATACAACAGCATATTCCACAAATATTGGAAATATCGTGACTGATGTTAATGTGCTCCTACCATCCAATCAAATCATCAAACAATAAGCAATAACATACAGCTCAACCCTATTTTTTTCAGGGTTTGAGCTGTGCGATTCTCAATAGAAATATTAAAATTAGATAAAAGGGATTAATTAACTCTAGGAGAATAAAATTATTAGTGAAATGTGAGTAAAATTCACGAATAATTAAATAAATATCAAGCTCTGTAATAGCAAACTTCATGCTATAATTCGCACCAATCTTTAGCACGGCTTAAAAGCCCTAATTTATAGGACCCTCCGCTAATGTTTGCCAATATCTCTATTGCTGAATTTGATCCAGAATTAGCTCAAGCGATCGCTTCTGAAGGCGATCGCCAAGAAGCTCATATCGAGTTAATTGCTTCTGAAAACTATTGCTCACCAGCTGTAATGGAAGCTCAAGGCTCAAAACTTACTAACAAATATGCAGAAGGCTATCCGGGCAAACGCTATTATGGCGGTTGTGAATATGTTGACGTTATCGAGCAACTTGCAATTGACCGTGCAAAAGAGTTGTTTGGTGCAGATTATGCAAACGTACAACCACACGCAGGCTCACAAGCAAACTCAGCAGTTTACTTAGCCCTTCTTAATCCTGGTGATACAGTATTAGGCATGAGCTTGGCTCACGGTGGTCACTTGACTCACGGTGCTAAAGTTAGCTTCTCTGGTAAAACTTATAATGCAATCCAATACGGTTTAAACCCTGAAACAGGTGAAATCGATTATGAAGAAGTTGAGCGTTTAGCTTTAGAACATAAGCCACGTATGATCGTAGCTGGTTTCTCTGCTTATAGCCGTATTGTAGATTGGCAACGTTTCCGTGATATTGCGGATAAAGTTGGTGCTTACCTTTTTGTTGATATGGCGCATGTTGCTGGTTTAGTTGCTGCTGGTGTCTATCCAAACCCAGTTCAAATTGCTGATGTAACGACAACGACTACACATAAAACACTTCGTGGTCCACGTTCTGGTTTAATTCTTGCGAAAGCAAACGAAGAAATCGAGAAGAAACTTCAATCAGCTGTATTCCCAGGCAACCAAGGTGGTCCTTTAATGCACGCAATTGCTGCAAAAGCAATCTGTTTTAAAGAAGCTATGGCACCTGAATATAAAACTTACCAACAGCAAGTTGTTAAGAATGCTCAAGCAATGGCTGAAGTATTCATCGCTCGTGGTTATGATGTTGTATCTGGTGGTACTGATAACCATTTATTCTTATTATCTTTAATTAAACAAGAAGATGTAACGGGTAAAGACGCTGATGCATGGTTAGGCGCTGCTCATATCACAGTAAACAAAAACGCTGTTCCAAATGACCCACGTTCTCCATTCGTGACTTCTGGTATTCGTATTGGTACACCAGCTGTAACAACTCGTGGTTTTGGTGAAGCTGAAGTTCGTGATCTTGCAGGTTGGATCGCTGACATTATCGATAGCAAAGGTGATGAAAAAGTTATCGCTGATGTTAAAGCTAAAGTTGAAACGGTTTGTGCTAAATTCCCTGTATATGCAAACTAATTTGTATATCTAAAAAAAGCGCCGTCAGGCGCTTTTTTTATTCAAATTTTCTAAAAGTTCTAAACAAAGTTTTTTCTTGCAGAGCATCATATTGGTGCTAATTTTTATCTCTTGTCTCAAATTATCCCTAAAAATGATCAAATAAGTATTACGAATGCGAAAAATCGTAATACTTATTTGGCATGTCTTTTGCTTCACCTAAACATAGCTAAAAGTTGTCTAGGGTTCCGATGTTGATCAACATGACTGGTCCGAGAGATGACGGTTCGATAGAACTACACGGAGGGATAAAAGCCCGGGAGGTCAGGCATTTTGCCATTACGAGGTTAAATTATCCGCAAGAGGTGTGTTATGAATCAATCGTCTTATCACGACAATCAGATACTTTGGGATGAAAAATTACCAGGCGGGCATCATTGGTCTGGTCGTATTCAAAGAGGTACGGTATTACAAGTTGAAGCACTCAATGAAAATGCCAATCTTGCTTTGTTTTGCGTAAATGCAGAAGAAAAACTAGAACGTTTTAATATGCCAGACAGCTTAAAGGCACAGCACACCGCATTTTTGTCAACTGGACATGTTTTATATTCAGATTTAGGTCGGGTAATGGCATCTATTGTGAAAGATGATCACGGTTGGAATGATGTTTTTTGTGGTCCGAGTACAGCAGCACAGATTGAAAAAAAATATGGAAAGCAAAATTTCCAACAAGCACGTAATGATATGTTTCAGAATGGATTAGACAGTTTATTGGTTGAGCTAACCAAATTTGGTTTAAGACAAGCTGATTTGACAGCCACAGTTAATTTATTTTCTAAGGTTCAACCTGATGATAATGGAAAATTAACGTATCTCAAAAATGATAATCGTCATCAAATAATAGAGTTACGCTTTGAGATGGATTGTTTGGTCTTTCTTTCTGCGGCACCACATCCTTTAGATCAAACAGAAACTTATCAACCTGCTGATATTCAGCTTCGATTATTTAAAGCCAATCCTCTAACTGAAATTGATATTTGCAAAGATTCATGTCCGCAAAATCAACGTGGTTTTGCCAACAATAAACGATATTACGCATTATCAAATTAAGGATTGGAGAACTAAGATGTCAGCATTACAAAAACTCGAAAAAGCAGTCCTTGATGAAGTATGCCCAGCAGGTGAAGCGTGGATGTGCGAGGTTAAAAAAGGACAGTATTTTAGAATTGTAGATTTAGAAGGTAATCAAGCCGTTGATACTTTATTTATCAGCGCAGAAAATCCAGATGAACGATACAGTGCCACAGACACACTAGCGCAAAATCAACAAATTTATCTCGAAAAAGGTACCGTGCTATTTAGTAATTATGCCCGTCCTATTGCAGTTATTGTAGATGATAACTGTGGTAGACACGACACATTGGGTGGGGCGTGTTCATGTGAAAGTAATACGGTGCGCTATGCACATGATAAGTATCCAATGCATAGTTGCCGCAATAATTTTATGTATGCCATAGCTCAGCATCCGATTGCAAAAAAACATCAACTGAACGTCAGTCATATTGGTCCAAACATTAACTTCTTTATGAATGTTCCTGTAAGCACCGAAGGACATTTAAAGTTTGAAGACGGCGTATCAGCAGCAGGTAAATATGTAGAGCTTCAAGCAGAGATGGATTTGATTGTTTTAATTTCGAATTGCCCACAATTGAATAATCCATGTAACGCCTACAACCCGACAAAAATTCAATTAATTGTACGTGAAGCTTGAGAGGCGAATTATGTTTAATAAAGTATTAATTGCCAATCGTGGAGCGATTGCGTGTCGAGTCATCCGTACATTAAAAAAATTAGGTATTCAATCTATTGCAGTCTACTCAGAAGCAGATCGAGATTCTTTACATGTCACTTTAGCGGATGAAGCGATTTTTATTGGCCCTTCGTCTGCGCAAGAAAGCTATTTAAATATTGATAAGATTCTGGCTGCTGCAAAAGCATCAGGTGCCGAAGCGATTCATCCGGGTTATGGTTTTTTATCAGAAAATGCGGCTTTCAGTGAATTATGTGAGAAAAATGGAATTGTTTTTATTGGGCCAACTGCTCAGCAAATGCTTGATTTTGGTCTTAAACATACCGCTCGTGAATTAGCAATTCAAAATAATGTGCCTTTGTTACCCGGTAGTCAATTATTACTTGATCAAGCGGATGCGATTCAACAAGCAGATTTGATTGGTTATCCCGTCATGCTCAAGAGTACTGCGGGTGGTGGCGGTATTGGGATGCGTTTGGTTTGGAATGAAACCGAATTAAAAGATGCTTATCAAACGGTCTCCTATCTTGCACAAGCCAATTTCAAAGATGCAGGATTGTATTTAGAAAAATTTGTTCAGAATGCACGTCATATCGAAGTTCAAATTTTTGGTGATGGCAAAGGAAATGTCATTGCTCTCGGTGAACGTGATTGTTCGGTTCAACGTCGTAATCAAAAGGTGATTGAAGAAACTCCAGCACCTCATTTAGATGATCAGCAACGTCAATATATTCAAAATGTTGCTATTCAACTGATGGAATCTGTGCAATATCGTTCAGCGGGTACAGTTGAATTTGTCATGGACACCGATAGTCAAGCGTTTTATTTCTTGGAGGTTAATACACGCTTACAAGTTGAGCATGGTGTAACTGAACAAGTGTATGGCGTTGATTTAGTAGAATGGATGGTGACCTTAGCAAGTGGCGATTGGGAAGCACCCAAGCAAAAATTGCAATCTTCAGGGCATTCTATTCAGGTCAGATTATATGCTGAAGATCCAATTAAAAATTTCCAACCGAGTGCAGGCTTATTGACGAATGTTACATTTGATCCAGCCGCTCGTGTAGAAACTTGGGTTGAAACGGGATCAAACGTTTCCTCTTTTTATGACCCAATGATCGCTAAAATTATTGTGACAGCCAAAGACCGTGATCATGCAATATCGGCGATGCAAAATAGCCTAAGCTATACTGAGATTGCAGGGATTGAAACAAATCTAGAATATTTACAGGAAATTATTGATTCTGAAACCTTTAAACAAGGCACGCAAACAACACGTTTTTTAAATACTTTTGCATGGAAAACACAAAAAATAGAAGTGTTGCAGGCAGGTATTCAAACAGCCATCCAAGATGTAACGGGGAGATTAGGATATTGGGACGTGGGTGTTCCACCTTCGGGAGCTATGGATGCATTAAGTTTGAATGTAGCCAATCAATTACTTGGTAATGCATTTAACACGGCTGGCTTAGAGTGCACGTTGCAAGGGCCGACGTTGAAATTTCATTGTAATAGCCAGATTATATTGACAGGTGGCGACATGGAAGCCAGCTTAGATGGCCAAGCGCTTCCAATGTGGTCAACGATTAATGTTTCAAAAGGACAGATTTTAAAATGCGGTCGTGTCGTTACGGGTTGCCGAAGTTATATCGGAATAAAAGGGGGCTTTAATGTTCCTGAATATTTAGGCAGTTTAGCGACATTTACATTAGGGCAATTTGGAGGTCATGCGGGTAGAAATTTACTTATTGGAGATATGTTGCCAATATTTGCATCGGAGCAGACTGAATCCATCTCTTTAAATCCAGAACAAATACCAACATTTCAAACAAACTGGGAAATTGCGGTGATGTATGGCCCACATGGGGCACCTGACTTTTTCACCCAAAATGATATTTCTATGTTTTTTGAGCAAGAATGGGAAATCCATTTCAACTCAAGTCGTACAGGTGTTCGCTTAATTGGACCTAAACCTGAATGGGCCCGTATTGATGGTGGAGAGGCAGGATTACATCCTTCGAATATCCATGATAATGCTTATGCAATCGGTGCAATTGATTTTACAGGGGATATGCCGATTATTTTAGGACCTGATGGCCCAAGTTTAGGCGGTTTTGTTTGTCCTGCTGTGGTTGTAAATTCTGAATTATGGAAGCTTGGGCAGTTAAAAGCAGGAGATAAAGTGAAGTTTATCCCTGTGAGTTACACGCAAGCACAACGCTTAGAACAGCGTTATCAAGCTTCAATGGCGGATGAAACTACGGTAAAGATAAATTATCAGCCACAAATTGAGTCTGAAGAAATTACATTAGCAAATGCTGTCTTGGCGACCTTAGAGCAAGCTGAGGATAAACCAAATGTAACGTATCGACCTGCTGGGAATCATTATTTATTAGTTGAATACGGAGAACTAGTTTTAGACTTAAATCTGAGATTCCGTATTCATGCTTTGATGCAGTGGGTTCAACAACAAAATATAAAAGGCATTATTGACCTTACACCGGGTATTCGATCTTTACAAATTCATTTTGATTCAACAATTTTAGATCAGCTTGAATTATTGAAATTATTGCAGGCTGCCGAAAGTGAGTTACCAGACATAGAAAACATGCAGGTTGCATCGAGAACGGTATATTTGCCACTCGCTTGGGAAGACTCTCAAACTCAACTTGCTACTGAAAAATATATGCAATTGGTAAGACCAGATGCACCGTGGTGTCCTGATAATATTGAGTTTATCCGCCGTATTAATGGTCTGGAGTCGAAGCAAGCTGTTAAAGATGTGGTGTATAACACTTCATATCTTGTGATGGGACTAGGTGATGTTTACCTTGGTGCACCGGTAGCAACACCACTAGATCCTAGACATCGTTTGGTGACGACAAAATATAATCCAGCACGTACATGGACACCTGAAAATGCAGTCGGTATCGGCGGTGCATATATGTGTGTGTACGGCATGGAAGGACCGGGTGGCTATCAGTTTGTTGGGCGAACGACACAGGTTTGGAGCCGTTATCGTCAAAATCCTAATTTTGAAAAAAATAAACCGTGGCTATTACGATTCTTCGATCAAATTCGATTCTATGAAGTATCTGAAGAAGAACTGTTAGAAATGCGTGAATCATTCAAAGCGGGTCGTTTACAGCTACGCATTGAAGAAGGTGTTTTGAACCTTAAAGAATACAATGCATTTCTAAAAGAGAATGAACAAAGTATTGGTGCGTTCAAACAAGTTCAGCAATCTAATTTTGAAGCTGAAAGACAAAGATGGCATGAAGCGGGTCTAGCTGAATATGTCTCGGATCAGATCGATATTTTGATTGATGATACTGAAATTAGTATTCCAGATGGTGGGATGCTCGTGGAATCACACATGCCGGGATCAGTTTGGAAAATTGAGTGTTCAGTGGGTGATATCATCGAGGAGGGCGAAACTCTTGCTGTGATTGAAGCAATGAAAATAGAGATTCCCATCATCGCACCAGCAAAAATGAAAGTTGATACCATTCTGATTGATAAAGCACAAACCGTAAAAACAGGGCAAGCTTTGTTTACTCTTGCGCCAGCATAAAATCAAAAAATCATGATGCAGAAAAAGCCCTATGATGAAACTTAGGGCTTTTTTTATGTGCATTTTTTCATCTTTTTTAAATGATTTACCCATTAAAAACAGCGTAAAAACTGGCATGGATACTGCATTTAATATTACGAATATTTAATTTCGTATTACTGGTGCGACCATGAAAATCAAAAAAATTCTAGTTCAGTATTTTCATATTGTGACAAAAGTGTTGATCGAGTTGCTTTCTGTGAGAGCAGGTTTGTATGTAAAGCAAAATCAAATTCCTAAAAAATAGCAGAATGAGTATGAATGCAAAACCTAAGCTAACTCGTATTAGCATTACAGTTCCTGAAAAAACGGTTGAAGCTTTAGATCAAAAAATTGTTGAAGAACATTATGAAAGTCGTTCTCAAGCGATTGTTGACATGATCAATAAGCACCTCATTCATCAATACACCACCGAAAATTCAGTGATGGTGGGCACATTGACGCTGCTCTATCAACGCAGTTCAAGCAACATTCGTGTTCAGTTAAGTGATTTGCAACATCAGTTTTTAGAACAAGTGATCAGCTCTTTAAGTATTCAACTCGATCAGCAAAAGATTCTTGAAGTCATGCTTTTACAAGGAAAAAGTAATGACCTCAAACAAATAAGCCAACAGTTTATAGCACTCAAAGGTGTGATCAAAGGGCATTTAGAACTTATGGATGCCGTCATGCCACCTTTACAGCAAAACGAGTAACAAACCCATTTGGCTAAAAGCCAGATGAGTTGATTTGTACACAGATTTATCAATGGAAATTTAAAACTTTTCTGAACGTCAAATATGGGGTTATACAATGAAGCGTGCAATATCTTCTTTATCAGTTTCAATTCTTTTAGCGATGTCTGTGGTGGGATGTGACAACTCTGCCAAGCTGCCAACAGCAGATAAAGCAACTGAAACAAAAAGCGCAAATACAGTCACACCGATTACCATTGGATATAGTGATTGGCCGGGTTTTGTGGCATGGCAAGTAGCGATTGAAAAAGGTTGGTTAAAAGAAGCAGGTTTAAATGTAGAGTTTAAATGGTTTGATTACTCAGCTTCGCTTTCAGCTTTTGCTGCAAATCAACTTGATGCAGTTTTAGTCACCAATGGCGATAATCTTGTCAATGCATCGGGTGGTACCAAAGGCATGATCATTATGGTTACCGATTATTCTGCGGGTAATGATGTGATTATTGCTAAAGAAGGTATTCATAACATTAATGATTTAAAAGGAAAATCGGTCGCAACTGAAAAGGGTTTAGTCGATCATTTATTATTGGCGACAGCATTAAATGATGCAAAAATTCCATCTACTGATGTTAAGTTAGTTAATTCAGTGACCAATGAGTTACCTCAAGTTTTTGCGAGTAAAGATATAGCAGCAATTGCAGTTTGGCAGCCAGTGGCCAATCAAGCACTTAAAGCTGTCGCAGGTTCAAAAATTATTTATACCTCAAAAGATAAACCTGGTTTGATTTATGACACTTTAGCGGTCAATACTAGTCACTTGTCTATGCATAAAGATGAATGGACGAAACTCATCCAAGTGTGGGATAAAACCGTAAAATATATTCAAGACCCTGCTACACATGATGATGCTGTAAAAATCATGGCAAATCGCGTTGGTGTTGATCCAAAACAATATGAGCAATTTATTGATGGTACGCATTTATTAGATGTTGCTGCCAATAAAAAGGTATTTGTAAAAGGAGACGGTTTTGATTCAATTTATGGATCAACTTATCATGTCAATAAATTTAACGTCAGTAATGGTATTTATAAAAGCGAAGTTGATGTTGATGGTTTGATCTATCCTGCGCTGCTCAACGAACTGAAATAATAGATTTCGAAAATGCAAAAACCGTTCAAAAATGAACGGTTTTTTAAGGTCTTAAATATGCGTACTGTTGGAGAAAACATTGATTACAATAATTCCAGCCAGCATCAACCCAAGCCCAATGATTGCGGCTAAATCCAAATGTTGTTTAAAGAAAATCCAACCAATTGTTGAAATTAGCACAATACCTGCACCTGACCAAATCGCATAAGCAATACCAACAGGAATGGTTTTGAGTGTAAGTGATAAGAAAAATAATGCGATTGCATAACCTAATATCGTAATTATAGAAGGCATCAACACGCTAAAACCTTGTGAAGCTTTCAAAGCTGATGTCGCAATTACTTCAGCAATAATTGCAATGGTCAAAAATAGATAGGACATAGATCGCCTATTTCTAAGTTAGAGAACATGATTTGAATTTTTTAACAAGTGGTCCTTCTCCTGATCGAACCATTGTTTCGATGCAGAAGTAGTTGAACTTGAGTGACTAAATTCAAAATGTGGTTGATAGACATCAATAGTGAAATAAAGTCGATATTCCTCGCCATCAATCACTTTGAACTGTGAAATGGTATTGCTATCCATTATTTCAAAGTGATCCAATGCAATGAACTGATCAATTTTGTCTGGCTGAGTACTAAAATGAATAGTTGCATTATTTAAGGCAATTGAGACTTCATAGTTTTCAATGGAGCTGTTTTTATCCTGCAAATCATAGAGCGAAGCTACATTTCCAATCTGCTGCTGATGATATGGTAGACGAGATTGTGCATATGCAATATGTTGATCTGTAATAATTAAACCACCATCCATCGTGATTATTTCTTGGCTTGCTAAATGTTGCATTTGAAATAATCTGAGTCCGAGAAACAAACCTTTTTTAGCTTGTTGACGCCAATCTTCGACGTAAGCATTCGAGGGCGAAAATTCTAAAATGCTATTTCCAATCTGATAAAGTTTTGCTGGCTCTGGCCACTGCACATGATTTTGATAATTGTGTTTGATATGCCATGACAAAAGTTCAGTTTTCGCATCCCATATAGTGTCCCCAATCCATCCTTGACGTTGATAGATAGAAGTATTGTTGCCATCAACCAGCCTTAAATCGATGCTAAAAGACTTTGACTGAAACCAATAAACAATGGTCTTTTCATTCGTCATTCCATTGAAAAAAGTAATACTTTTTCGTCTAAAACTTCCCATTAAATATTGAGGTAATTCTATATCGCTTAAAGCAGTTGGTTGTAATTGTTCTAAAAGCTGCTCTAGATTCATTGTGTTTCTCCTTTTTCTTGCATACCGAAGGAGTAGAGTGGACGAGCATTTTCTAAAACAAGTTCACCTGTTTCGATTCTTTTTTTCAGATACATGAATGTTTGAGCAGTTTGATTAAACAAATGTTCACCACCTTTCATGGCGGAGTACTGAGGTGCTTCATTCTCTATGACTGGCTGAATGATATAGTCGTAATCACATGAGAAGAATAAAGGAAAAGAGTAACGTTCTTGTTGAACTCGTTTAACCCGATGTTTTGTTGCTAAATAACGGCCATTTGACAAAATTTCCATCATGTCACCGATATTCATCACCATGGTATTTTCTATTAGTGGAATATCAATCCATTCTCCTTGTTTATTGAGGACTTGCAGTCCTTCAGCAGTCGGAAAGAGCAGGGTGAAGCATTCATAATCTGTGTGTGCACCTATTCCAAATTGATCTTCTGCTGCTGGATTGTAGGGATAATGAATCAGTCTTAATTGGCTTGGCGCATGTTGTGTATGTTGTTCAAAAAAGTCTTCATCTCGCTCTAAGGCTAAAGCGAAAGCCTTAAATAACTGCTGACCTATTGTTCGAATATGCTGATAATAATTTAAAACTATAGCTTTAAACTGAGGGTGGTCAGGCCATAAAGTAGGACCTAATAATGGTCTTCTATCTGATGGATCTGAATAATCATAATTCACATCATAGGATTCTTTTAAATCGTAAACATTTGCCTTGAATTGTTCTTCACCGATAGGAACATAGCCACTATGATTCTTAGAAAGACCAATATAATGGCGCATTTTGGTCGCTTCATCTTGAGCAAAATAACTTTGCGCAATCTGTTTCAATTGGTGGAATAATTCAGGTTGAAATTGCTCTCCTCGAATATATAAGAAACCAATATCTTTACAGGCTTGATCAAGCGCTGTGACAACTTTGATTCGATCTTGTAAGCGATCACTTGCAAGCAGTGAAATATCAATCAGCGGCAGTGCATAAGCATCATGAGATTGACTCATAAGGTTCACCATAGGCTGGTCGTCCAGCAATAAATGAAGCAAGTTGGGTCGTCCCAATTGCTATTTTTATTTCTATGTACTGATTTTGGTCATACGCGGAATTTTAGGCAGATCCTCTAAAGCAGGATCAATGTCTTCTTCCTGTGCATGGACGAGTTGATCTACTTGCTGACGTAATTGTTTAAATTCAGGGGAGTGAATTAAATCTAATGATCGTGGGCGTGGTAAATTCACTTCAATAATTTCTTTGATTTCACCTGGATTTGCTTTTAAAGCCACAATACGATCTGCCAATAAAATGGCTTCATCCATATCGTGTGTGACAAACATAATCGTGATGTCGATGTTTTGCCATAAATCCATCAGATGCTTTTGCATTTTTTGTCGGGTATAAGGGTCTAGAGCACCGAAAGGTTCATCCATTAATAAAATTTTCGGTTCATTGACCAAAGCTCTGGCAATTGCAACACGTTGCTTCATTCCCCCCGATAGCTCATGCGGAAACTGATTTTCATATTTTTCTAAACCAATAATATTGATCCACTCACGCGCCATTTCTTCAGCTCGAGTCGGACTCACACCTTTCATCAATGGGCCAAACATCACATTTTCTTTAACGGTTTTCCATGGGAAAAGGGTATAACCTTGAAACACCATACCGCGTTCGGAACTTGGCCCTTGAATTTTTTGTCCTTCAACCCGTACTTCACCACTGTGAAAATCATCCAAACCTGCCACGACACGACTTAAAGTTGATTTACCGCAACCTGAGGGCCCGATGACACAAATAAACTCACGTTTGTGAATGCTTAAATTAATGTTATTTAAAACCACACGTTCATTTTTTCCATGCTGAAAAATTTGGCTTAAATTTCTGGTTTCAAGCATGACAGGTCGAGCATAAATACTGTCGAAGTAGCTTTTTGAATCAAAAATTTCATCCATATTCATACTCCTTTTTTCCACTTAAATAGACGTGCGCCGAGTTTCATTAAAATCAAATCACAAGCGATGCCAATAACACCAATGATAAGAATTGCTGCATAGACATTATCAAAGTTTTGATAGCGAGCTTGTTGAGTGATAAACCATGTAATTCCTGAGGTTGCACCAATTAATTCCGATACAATTAAATAAGTCCAAGCCCACCCAAGTAGAACACGCTGATCTCGATAAATATCAGGAAGTGCTGCGGGGATAACGACATGGAATAAGCTTTTAATCTTATTGGTACCTAATGTATAACCCGCTTCTATAAGACCTCGGTCTACCATTCGCGTTGTATTTGCGATAATCAAGATTTGTTGGAACAAAGTACCAATTACGATAATGGCAATTTTAGGTGCATCATTAATGCCTAATATAGCAACTGCTAATGCACCAAAAGCAGGTGCGGGTAAATAACGGAAGAACTCGACAAAAGGCTCTGTTAACCTTGAGATAGTTTTTGAAAAACCACATAAAATTCCAAGCGGTACACCCAGCAAAGACGATATAAAGAAAGCCGTAAATACAATCTTAATACTATGCCATAGGCTTTGATGTAACCACGGAGAGTCGGCCTGCTGTGGTGGCGTCATGAATGAAGTAAACAGTGCTTTTGCGACTTCATGTGGTGCAGGTAAATAGATCGGATTAACTAAGATGCCTGTAGGAGGACTTTTCCCTTGATCAACGATATTTTGCGCTTCAGCATAATAAGCATCTTTTTCTAAGCGAGTTCCCACTTGTAAATAGGATGCATCACCTGAATTTGTGATTTGTACTTGAGGATGCCAAATAAAGGGTAAATAACTGACACAGCTCCAAATGAGTAAAGGTATTAAAAAAGACCCTAAACTTAAAAAAAGCTTGTTTTTATTTGACGCGGATGAATGGTGCATAGGCAAACACCTGTAGTAATACTAATTGTTAAAAACGTAATACTAAAAAGCAAGTTTGATGCCAGTGTTTTGCCTAAGTCCGTAAATATTGCTTTCTTTTTAGAGATGATAATCGATGATTGATATGCGATTGAGTGATTCACTTATATTGTGTAAGCCTCTAATTACCTAATAAATTTAAGCCATTAAATTTAATTTGCAGTTGATCCTTGCTCTCTATGTGTAAAGGATCAGGTTTAATACAATCAATAGGGCAAACTGCAATACATGTGGGTGATTCGTAGAAGCCGACACATTCAGTGCAACGTTGTGGGTCAATTTCGTAAATTTTTGCACCTTCATAAATCGCTTGATTCGGGCATTCTGGCAAGCACATATCACAGTTGATACATGCTGTAGTAATCAATAGCGCCATATTTAATCTGCCGAATATGCAAGTGCATCAGTTTTTAACTGGGTTTTGGCATGTGGAAGATGACGGATTAATAAGGCATAAGCAATATCGATATCTGCTGAAAGTGGGATTTTCACAATATGTCCAGAACCTTTTGCATTGTCGATTGGATGACCTTTTAAATCATGCATTTCAGTTAAAGTGAAGACAAGATTACCTTTGGGAGTCATGAGCTCAAGTGTATCGCCAACTAAAAATCGATTTTTAACTTCGACTTGAACATAGTCGCCATTGCGCTCAATTATCTCACCACAAAACTGTTGATAGTCGAAATGTGATGAACCATCCTCATAATTTTGGTAATCGCTATGCACATGGCGACGTAAAAATCCTTCTGTGTAACCACGATTTGCCAAACCTTCAAGTTGATCCATTAGACTTGAGTCAAATGGTTGACCTGATAGCGCATCATCAATTGCTTTACGATAAATTTGAGCTGTTCGAGCACAGTAAAAATAGGATTTTGTTCGTCCTTCAATTTTAAGTGAAGCAATTCCCATATGAGTCAAACGATCAACATGTTGAATGGCACGTAAGTCCTTTGAGTTCATGAAATAAGTACCATGTTCATCTTCTTCAGCCGCAAACATTTCCTCATCATTACGTTGCACTAAAACACTTTGAACTAGATTATCTTGAGCTTTATTGGAACAGCATTGTTTGGATGGTTCTATCTGCTGAACAGGAATCACGTCACCATTGGTATCTTCTTGTGCTTCATGAATTTTATATTCCCAACGACAAGCATTGGTACAAGCGCCTTGATTTGCATCTCGTTTATTCATATACCCAGAGAGCAAACATCGCCCTGAGTAGGCCATGCATAATGCGCCGTGTACAAAAACTTCGAGTTCAATTTCTGGTACATTTTTCTGTATTTCTTCAATTTCTTCTAATGCGAGTTCACGAGAAAGAATGACTCGGCTTAAACCATAGTCTTTCCAGAATTTTACAGTTGCCCAATTAATCGCATTGGCTTGTACCGAAAGGTGGATAGGCATATCAGGGAAATGTTCGCGAACCATCATAATTAAGCCTGGATCCGACATAATTAATGCATCAGGTTGCATCGCAATAATTGGCTCGATGTCACGAATAAAATTTTTAAGTTTGCTGTTATGTGGCTGAATATTGGCAACAACATAGAATTTTTTGCCTAATGCATGTGCTTCATCAATTCCGATTTTTAAATTTTCATGATCAAATTCATTATTACGAACACGGAGACTGTAACGTGGTTGTCCTGCATAAACTGCATCTGCTCCATAAGCAAAAGCATAACGCATATTTTTAAGTGAACCAGCAGGAGAGAGTAATTCAGTAATCATGATGCAAAAGGCATATAAAAAATAAGGAATTATTTTAAAAATATAATCGCTCAGATTCAACCTAGCATTTTGCTCGGAATTATAGCTGTTTTTCTCTCACATAAAAAAAGCACCCTAAGGTGCTTTTTTAGAATGATTAATGATGACGATGCTTTTTCTTTTTCCAATGACGTTTGTTATCTTGGCGATTGTCATAATCACGATCTTGACCAACTTGACGACCTAATGCTGCACCGCCCGCTGCACCAGCAGCCGCTCCAATATATCCACCAGTGGTTCCACCTACATTTTTACCAACAGTGTAGCCACCAACACCACCTAGACCACCGCCAATCGCAGCTTCAGTACGAGTACGTTTGCTACTTGCAGCCGCTGCACCACCAGCACCACCGACAGCAGAACCAATCATCGCACCATTATTACCACCAATTTCTTTACCAATTGCTGTACCAACAACACTACCTAAAGCAGAAGTCGCTGCAACACGTGTTGCATTATCAGCATATACGCTGGTTGCTAAAGTTGAGCTTGCTAAAATTGCGCTCAATAAGAAAATATTCGCTTTCATTTTGACTCCATGTTCCCAGTCATGGGACATCTTTTTAATGCCTGCAAATGTAACAAAGTTTGAGAAAGAAAATATGGAGATGCCGACAGAAATTATTACTACTTAGTAAGGAGAATGTAGTGTTTTGTTAATAATATTCCTGAATAACGTGAAATAAATATTTGTAATCAATCAAATACTGATTTAATTCACAAAAAAGAGGCTTGAACGACACAAGCACTCTTTAATTCAATTGCAATTAATCTAATTGAACTTTCTTACTTGGCTCTTCTTCTAATTTGTGTTGATGAGAATTTACTTCTTGTTGATGACGTAAATGATCTAGATCACGAATGTTCTTTTGGGTCGCTGTGACGCCAAACAAACTGAGTAAGAAAGACATAATGTAGTACCCTTTTTCACTTAAAGTGAGCGTAGCGTTAGTTAAACTAAATAGTAATAATCCAATACAAATACCGACTGATGCCCAACAAAGCGCAACATAAATCATAGTCACAGGTATTTCTTCTAATTGATCTCGTAATGTTTTTTGTAATGAGATCGTTGAAAAGAGTCCATACAATAGAATTATCAAATAATAGCCTTTTTCATGCAGAGGCATTTCTGCATTCCACAATCCAATCATAAAACCAACAACACCAATAAGGACTGCAAGCCAGCTTGCGGCTGTGAAGGCGAGTGTTGGGCGGTTTATTAAATTACTCATGGTTTATCCTACTGTTTTATCATTCTAATTTATCTTTGATTATTTATATCGAAGCTCAGGTAAGAGAACAACCTATACATACTAAAAACGGAGAATTTGTGATGAAATAATAGGGGATTGGTAAGTTACCTAGTTTCTCTATGTCTTTTAAGCCCTAGAATCTGTAAACTATGCGCAATTTTTTGATTTTGCTCGTGCTTCATTATTTTGATCGGCACTGAGTCTTTAGTTTTGAGATATTCCGCCCATGAAAGCATCACTCCGTTTAAGACTAGATCAACTTTGTGATCGTCACGAAGAGCTGACTGCATTGCTCGCTGATGTAGAAGTAATTTCGGACAATAAACGTTTTCGTAAATTGTCTCGCGAACATAATGATTTAACAGAAATCACTGAGGTTTGGAGCAAATATCGTCAAGCGGAAGAAGATATTGAAACGGCTGAAACAATGAAATCAGATCCCGATTTCAAAGATATGGCTGAAGAAGAAATTAAAGAAAATAAAGCGCTTCTAGTTGATCTCGAAGAACAATTAAATGTTCTAATGATTCCGAAAGATCCAAATGATGCCAATGCAGCCTACCTTGAAATTCGTGCTGGAACAGGTGGTGATGAAGCAGCGATCTTTTCGGGTGATTTATTCCGTATGTACAGTAAATATGCTGAAACACAAAGTTGGCGTATTGAAGTACTTTCTGAAAATGAAGGTGAGCATGGCGGTTATAAAGAAATCATTTGTCGTATTGATGGCGAAGGCGTCTATGGTCGTTTGAAATTTGAGAGTGGTGCACACCGTGTTCAACGTGTACCTGCGACTGAATCTCAAGGTCGGGTACACACTTCAGCGTGTACCGTTGCGATTCTGCCAGAAGTGGATGTAGATACCACCGTTGAAATCAATCCCGCCGATCTGCGCATTGATACCTATCGCGCATCAGGTGCAGGTGGTCAGCATATTAATAAAACCGATTCTGCGGTGCGTATTACCCATATTCCATCGGGTGTGGTAGTGGAATGTCAGGAAGAGCGTTCGCAACATAAGAACAAAGCCAAAGCTATGGCCTTGTTAGTTTCACGGTTAGAAAATGCTAAACGTGCGGCAGCTGATGCAGCAACTTCTGAAATGCGCCGTGACTTGGTCGGTTCTGGTGATCGCTCTGAGCGTATTCGTACCTATAACTATCCGCAAGGTCGCATGACCGATCACCGTATTAACCTGACTTTATATAAGTTAGATGCAATTATGGAAGGTGATTTAACTGAATTACTCGATAGCTTACATCGTGAATATCAGGCGGATCAGTTGGCGATGCTTGCACAGGAAAATGGCGGCTAATGAATATTGCTCAAGCCTTAGAAATCAAAGGTGAAATTGATAGCTATGAACGTCAAGAGGCGGCATGGTTACTTGAACACCTACTAGGTATCAATGCTTTAGAACTCAAATTAAGACTTGAGCAAGAGTTGACTGAAATACAGGAACACGCTTTTTTAGAAGGGCTTGCGCGTATTGAACAGGGCGAACCATTGGCTTATGTCACAGGTTCACAACCTTTTTGGACGTTGGATTTAAAAGTCACCCATGACACTCTAGTGCCACGTCCAGATACCGAAATTTTGGTTGAAACGGTGTTAAAACTGCCACTCGATCAATATGCGAATATTGTTGACCTAGGTACAGGAACAGGTGCAATTGCTTTGGCACTTGCATGTGAACGTCCTCAATGGCAAGTCACCGCAACTGATATTTATGCGCCGACTTTGGATGTAGCTAAGGATAATGCGGTTCGGCACGGGTTGATGCAGGTGAAGTTCGCTTGTGGGGCTTGGTTCGAGGCTTTAGAACAGCAACAGTTTGATTTGATTGTATCCAATCCGCCCTATATTGATCCTGATGATGTACATATGCAAAAGCTCAAGTCTGAACCTGAGCGTGCTTTGATTGCTGATAAGCAGGGTATGGCGGATATTGAAACCATTATTACTCAAGGTAAAGACTGGCTTAAACCGAATGGCTGGATTGTGCTTGAACATGGATATGACCAAGGCCAAGCGGTACGAGATATTTTTGAACAACAAGGTTTTAAGCAGATTCAGACTATCAAGGATTATGGTGGCAATGATCGTGTCAGTCTAGGACAAAAAACTATTTAAACTTCTATTTTGCTAAATAGTGTTTTCGCACGATACGCACCTGGGCTAACTCCTGTCCATTTTTTAAAAGCGCGATGAAATGCACTTGGATCATGAAAACTTAGATCATCACTAATACTTTGGATAGAGTCATTAGTTTTGCTGAGTCGTTCAATTGCAATATCACATCGAATATCATTTTTAAGCTGCTGATAACTCACACCTTCTTGTTTTAAACGGCGCTGAATTGTTGCCGTTGACATATTTAGTTGTTGGGCAATTTCTTTGAGTTCATCCCACTCTGAGGGTGGTTGTAAAAGCAGTTGACGACGGATTTGCAAGCTTAAAGAATTTTCATTTTTAAAGCGAACAATTAGGTTGTAAGGCGTTTGTCTGAGAAAGTCATTTAAAGCCTGTTTATCTTTTTTGATTTTGTGTTTGAGGTAATTTGCATCAAACTCAATGAGATTTTGATCAGCATTAAATTGAATATCTTCGCAAAAACGAACACGATAATCCTGTATTTCGACAGGTTGATGACATTTAAAGGTCATTTTCTGAAAAGGGATGCGTTGGTCACTTAGCCAACACATTAAACTATGGACTAACATCAAATAAGTCGAATAAGTAAACATTCGTTTAGGATGTTCACGATCATGCAGAATTAAGTATGCTTTTGCACCTTGTTGAATCAATTCACCTTGGATGTCATCTAACACTAAACTTAGAAACTTTAAGATTTCTTGAATAGCTTGTTCTAATGTTTCTGCACTGAATGCTAATTTTGCTAATAGGCTATAGCTCCCTCTGCGCATAGGGTGGCAATCCATCCCTAGAAACTCATCATTCATATGCTCTGCTAGCTCAATCCATAATCTTGCACATTGCATCACTGGAACACGGGCTTTAGCTGAACTGAGCAGTTCGACTGAAACGCCTGCTTGATTGGCGATATGGAGAATATCTAAACCTCGACTTGCGGCAACACTCAATGCTTCACGAATTAAAGCAATTGAAATTGTATCCTTAGCAGAATTAAGATCGAGATCGGTGCTTTTGCTCATATAGAAATAAAATATAGGAGAGTAAATAGGTTGAATGCTCAAAAGTCGCATCACTTTTGCTACTTTTAGGAATTGTATCGGAAAAAACTTGGCTTTACTCTGGCTTATAAAAATTTATATCTTTAATTTAAGAGGAAATTTAGATGAAAATTCAAGGAAAACATTTTGTTATTACTGGTGGTGGCTCTGGTTTAGGGGCTGCAACAGCAGAGGTTCTCGTTAAACAAGGTGCGACGGTTACCTTAGTCGATATGAATATTGAAGCGGGTGAACAGCAGGCACAGGCTTTAGGTGCGCAAGCTGAATTTGTAAAATTAGATGTAACTGATGAACAAGCTGCAGAGCAATTCTTTAAAGATGTTGTTGCAAAATATGGTGCGGTATATGGATTAGTCAACTGTGCAGGGATTGGACCCTCAGCAAAAGTTGTGGGCAAAGAATCTGTACATGATTTAGCCATGTTCTCAAAAACCTTACATATCAACGTGACGGGTACATTTAACATGTTACGTTTTGCAGCAGATGCAATGAGTAAAAATATTGTTGCTGAAGGCGATGAAGATCGTGGGGTGATTGTAAATACCGCTTCTGTGGCAGCTTTTGATGGGCAAATTGGACAAGCGGCTTATTCTGCATCAAAAGGTGCTGTAGTTGCGATGACGCTTCCAATTGCGCGCGAGTTAGCACGTCATCAAATTCGTGTTTTAACCATTGCACCAGGGATTATGGAAACTCCAATGCTGAAAGGCTTACCGCAAAATGTACAAGATGCCTTAGGGCAAATGGTGCCTTATCCATCACGTTTGGGACGTCCTGAAGAATTTGGTCGTTTGGTTGCACATATTGCTGAAAATTCATATTTAAATGGTGAAGTGATCCGCTTAGATGGCGGTATTCGTATGGCTGCGAAATAAATTTATTTAAATCATTTATAGATTAATTTATAAAACAGTTGTAAATGAAAATTTACAACTGTTTTTGTTTTTATATGGTTTATTCATAAACTAAGTTTGAGTTTTAGTCATTTCTGCTGGTTTCTGTGTATTTTTGCAAATCATTCATTCACTCAATAGAGGGTTGTATAGGTGAAATATCCAATTTTGATCTGTTCTGCACTTAGCTTGTTTTTAAATGGTTGTGTTGGAAATATGAATCCAACAGGCGGCAACTCAAATCCTAATTATCCATACTATACGACCCAACAGGTGATGGTCGTGAAAAAAATAGTTGTGCCCGCAGGAACAACTTTAACTTATGAAAAATATCGTGGTAAAGTAGGTAAACAGGAGAATTTGTTAGCAGAAGATAAGTTAACTGAAATTCAATTACCAAAAGATCAAACCATTGATTGGGGTGGTGTGCCCGTGACGATGATTGCTAAATTCTTTAATTCAGAAATGAAGGGTTTTTCTGTTTATGCTAGTTTTGATCAATTAGCAGAACATCAAAAAACGCGATTTTCTAGACAGTGGCAAAGTTGTGATGACGATTTGGGCATTACTGTAAAAGATACGACGGACTGGTCATTTAACAAAGCCAATATTGCTGATGTCGAAAGTTGTAGTGTGCTGTACCAACGTTATTTTAAAGATAATCCGCAGCAACAGAAATTCTTAGATAGTTTATATACAGAGTTAATGAAAATTGAATCAAAATAAGAAACAATCCTTGTCAAAAATTGCTTCTTAAATTTTAGCTTTATAATTTTGCTTTAACTTCTTCCCCAATTAGATAGAAAGTACCACCTGCAATATAATGAAGACTACGTAATTCTTTGGCTGCGTTTTCAAAATACCAATGCCCATCACGAAAGACTCTTGAATCTGCCCATGCAGCAATAACAGATCCTATAAATAAATCGTGAGTTTGCTGATTATGTGGCTCAGGAATGACTTTACACACAAGCCAAGCAATACTACCGCTTACAAGTGGGACGTTAAGCTCATCTTGATAGAACAATTCGGTTTTACAATCTTCCAATTTGTTTGGTTGATCAAACTTACTAATTGTACCGAGTTGATGCACCATATCAATTTGCGCATAGCAAGGTATTTGCAAAGCAAAATAACCACTTTGTTCCACAAGCTGACGTGTTTTGGTACTTTTATCGAGTACTACAGTAACTTTAGCTGGTGTGAGTTCCAAAGCACATGCCCAAGCAGCAGCCATTACATCTTTATCATTTCCATGCTGTGCTGAGACTAAAACAGTTGGACCATGATTCAGTAAACGATAGGCTTTAGCAAGTTCAACGGCTATGATTTCTGGGCTACTCATGTAATATCCACGATCTTGATTGTAGACATTATTGTTGCATAAACTTTGGCGAAAAGATTAATCAATTTCCCAGCGTTTATATGCCCGATTAAAACTTGAAAGGGATGAATAACCGAGTTTTTTAGCAAGTTCATCTTTGGTAATGAAAGGATTGAGCATCAGTTTTTTTGCTTTTTGTTTGCGTACTTCATCATAAAGTATTTGAAAATTTATAGATTTTTCTTGCAACATGCGTTGTAAAGTCCGCTTAGTTAAATTTAACTTTTCAGCGACTTGTTCGATACCGAGTAAACCTTCATTCGGATCATCAATAAGATATTTGACCCGATATAAGATATCTTGAGTTGCAGCAAGATCGTCTAATTCTTTTTGGCAAATCAACTTAAATTTCTCTGCAGTTAATGGGTCAGCCATGCTTAAAGGCATATCTAAAAATTCAGCAGATGCAATTAATCGAGTGAAGGGTTGTTGATAGCGTATTTCTGCAAAAGAGGAGGCTAATAGATCGCTGAAACGCGCAAAGTAATTTGGACATTTGCATTGTAAATCTATAATCGGTTTAAAACTTGGAATAAATAATCTGACAAGATGAACAAAGCCAATTAGAAAAAAGGTACAACTAAATTCATAGGCTTGAGCATCAATCTGATGATTAAAGTTAAGTAGTGATGGCTCGTAAGTAATATGATAATAAGCAAGATCATCTTTTATTTCGAAATTTAATTCGACAAATGAGCATTGTAAATTCACAAATTGATTAATGGTTGTGATTGCATCGAGTGCATTTTTAGATATTGCGGCAGTTAAACCTAATAAACCATGAGAACTAATCTTGAGTTGCGTTGCTGCATAGAATCCAATGCCATCTTCTTTTGTTAATTCGATTGTACGTGTAATTACCTTTTTAAAAGAACTTAAGCTGATTTTATAGCTTAGATCTTGTAATTGATCAGTCTCTACACCTGTTCCCCAAAATAACTCTTCGGCGCTAATGTTCCATCGAGATACGACTTCGCTTAATACATGAACATAAGAGCTACTAATAAAATGCTGTTGGTGGCGGGGAATACTCATAGTTTTAAGCAAATTCCATTTTAAAACTGATCAAACTAAATCAAAAAGTAATCTAGCTGTTGTGATTTGAAAATGTACATTCATCGGAATTTTACGAATCAAGCAAAATTTTGGCATGTATTGTTATGATTTTGGCACGCTTTGTTTTAGTCTAAAATTTATACAATCTAGCAAGGGGGTATAATTCTGCAAGTCTTTTGTATGCCTGGAATGAATCCACATACAAAGTTTAAGGACTCAATCGTTGTAATAAAAATGAAAAATGCTAGGAGCAAAATGTGAAGAAAAAATATTTAAATGCTATGGTGTTAATGACGGGTATGCTAGCAAGCAGTGGATCTGTTGTACATGCAGGTTTGTTTGATTTTCTAGCACCAAAAGCATCATGGCAAAACTGTAACGTAAGCAGTTGTACGGTTGGTGGAAGTACTAACGTTACATCTAGTTATGCTAAAACCAAGTATCCAATTTTACTAGCTCACGGAATGGCCGGTTTTTCTGCTGTAGGTCCATTGCAATATTGGAATGGAATTACAGAGGACCTCGTTGGTAATGGGGCCAATGTATTTGTCGCACAACAAGCTTCTTTTAATTCATCAGAAGTACGTGGTGAACAGTTATTACTTCAGACCAAACAAGTGCTTGCGATTACAGGCGCTCAAAAAGTGAATTTAATCGGCCATAGTCATGGTTCACAATCAGTTCGTTATGTTGCAAGTTTATTGCCAGATAAAGTGGCATCAGTGACGGCTGTTGGTGGTCCAACTAAAGGTTCAGAAGTTGCAGATGTTGTAGATTCAGTTGTTAAATCACCTGTTGGTCCTGCACTTGCACCTATTATCGCGGCGGGAGTAAATGCTTTTTTCTCATTAGTAGGAATTGGTTCTGGCCATTATTATGATCAGGATGCACTCGCGGGGTTGAACTCTTTAACGACACGTGGTTCTGCTAACTTTAATCAACGTTTTCCAGCAGCTGTTCCAACAACGGCTTGTGGCTCAGGTACAGAGTTGGTTAATGGTGTCCGTTATTACTCATGGAGTGGAACGAGCCCATTTACCAATGCGCTTGATCCATTGGATTATGCATTAACAGCGACATCTTTATTAATTCCTAGTGAAAATGATGGTTTAGTTCCACGCTGTTCGAGTCATCTTGGTACCGTTATTCGTGATAATTATGCGTTTAATCACTTGGATGAAGTCAATCAAATATTAGGCTTAGTTGGCTTCTTACAAAACCCAGTTACACCTTATCGTACTCAAGCAAATCGTTTGAAAAATCAGGGACTTTAATCTAAACATTAAGGGAGTAGAGACTTACTCCCTTAACCAACAAAAGATTTAAAACGGAATAATAAATAGAGCAAGGGACTATGAAAATTAAACTTTTGAATAATCGAATCATCTTCTTAGGTTTGATGGTGTGTTTACTGCTCTCATTGGTCTTGATCTATTTTATATTTAAACCAGAAGCGCAAAAACATGAGAATGACCTCAATCAACAAAACCAATTATCATCCGAGAATAATAATATTCAAAAAATCGACGATACAAATCATCAAGGAAAAATACCAAATCTTGCGCCGTCTTTACAGGGCACAGAAATAGATTGTCCAATTCAAGTGGATGCAAATGGAAAATTAATCTTAACCGTAGGTATTCGCAGTTGTTTTGACTATTTCTTTTCTAGTCTAGGTGAAAAAACTGAAACGGAACTTATCTCGGATATTCGACAATATCTTAAAGCGACTTTACCTGACAGTGCTTCAAGTTATGCGAGTTATTTGCTAGATCAGTATGTTGCATATACTCATGCATTAAAAAATCTAAAACCTACAAGTAGCTTTACAACAGGAGACGCTGAAGGTTTTCAAAAAATACTCGATCAAATGTACAAAGTTCAGCAGCAATTCTTCAATTCAGCAGAAATTAATGCGTTATTCGGAAATGAACGTAACTTGAATCAATTTAATATTGATCAAATGCGTATTCATGCGAATAAGAGTTTGAATGCTCAACAGAAAGCAACCGAGTTGGCAAACTTGATTGACCAACTACCATCGACTTTGGCTGATGGTGTTCGAGTGTCTATGCAATTTGCTGAATTGCAACAGCTTACAAAGGAAATTCAAGAAAAAGGAGGCTCAGCACAAGAGCTTCGTAACATGCGTGAGAGCTTGTTAGGTGCTGAGGCGGCAGACCGATTAGAAAAAGTTGACCAAGAAGAAGCTGGATGGCAGAAACAAGTGAATAGCTATTTGTCTGAGCGTGAACAGATTCTTAAAAGCAATGCGAGTGATTCCAACAAACAACAATCAATTGAACAACTTCGTAATAGTACATTTGCGACAAAAGAAGATTTACTCCGAGCACAATCTTATGAAATTATGAATGATCAGAAGAAGCTTAACTAAATAAGAAATTATAATTTTTATGAATTTTGGTTTAAACATTAAATTGAGTTGTTAAAGAAATCTTATTTTAATAAGATTTCTTTAACTAATTTCTGGCCTTTTCTAAGAATTTCTAATTCAACCTTTCCATTTTTTAAATAATTCGATATGTCAACAAAATTACTAACATCTCTGACAACAATATTATCAATTTTTAAAATAATATCGTCCTCTAAAATTACATCTGTGGAAGGTGAATTCTTTGAAATATATTTTGCTTTTATGCCTTCTAATTGCCCTGTTCTTGATTTGTCTAAATCTGATAAGTCAATAGGATAGACACCTGTAATTGAGTGAAATTTATAAAAATAACTGACAATATATTCTCTTTGAGCATTATATTTCGGAGCAGTTTGAGTTAAAGAATTATTTGCTGAATTAAAATTATTATTAGTGCTTTCAAAGTTTGATTGCATCGATGTATTTTGTACAAATGGAGTTGAAAAATTATAGTAGCCAATTTGTCCAGTTGGTTTTTCATTTGTAAATAAGACGATTTGAGCACCTAGATTATCCCCCCTTTTTTCTAAAGCAGCAACTACATTTTCATATCCTCGAAAATCATCTCGACCATTAAAAGTTTGCGATTTAATTGGTATGTAACCTTCTTCCAATAATTGTTTTGTTGATGTTTCAAACTCATCAGTTTTAAGAGCTTGTGCTTTGGTGAAAGGTGAAATTTTAGGTTTTTTAAAAGAGGGAATAGAGATATAAATATTTCCATAAGCATTTAAATTTAATGTTGTTAGTATCATTAAAGCAAAAGCAGATTTTAATATTTTTTTTCTCATAATATATCCAATAAATATTCGTTTATGCAATTTAACAAATTGTTTTTATAAAATCTACAAGCATATCATTTTAGAAGTTTATTTATTTTGGTGAGAGCATCCAATTAAATCAGTAGTAAATTCTTATTGATGAATATTTAGAGATTGCTTATGTGACACTGAACGACTGGCAAATTAAAGTCCGTCCTATCTCCTTTGATTTTCTAAGCTGCCTATACGGCAGTGAACGAATGACAAGTAAAACTAAACTTTTTGTGATTTTTCTAAGCTGCCTATACGGCAGTGAACAGCATTACAGATTAATTCATTGATGCTCGATGTTTCTAAGCTGCCTATACGGCAGTGAACACACGGGCGGGTTTAAACCTTTTTCACAATATTTTCTAAGCTGCCTATATGGCAGTGAACTGAGTGGATCAAACGAAATACTGAAAGAGCAATTTCTAAGCTGCCTATATGGCAGTGAACTGGCGCTCTATTAAGTAATTTAGATACAACATTTTCTAAGCTGCCTATATGGCAGTGAACACCGCCTTTGACATCATCCCAAACCAACGTTGGTTTCTAAGCTGCCTATATGGCAGTGAACATATCGACAAAGCCTGCAGTCGGTGTGGTCACTTTCTAAGCTGCCTATATGGCAGTGAACATGAAGTACGAGCAAAAATTTATCGTGCCTTATTTCTAAGCTGCCTATATGGCAGTGAACGTTGTGCCTGCGCTTGGTAAAGCTCGATTGATTTTCTAAGCTGCCTATATGGCAGTGAACGTGAAACTGTAAACGGTGATCAACTGCATCAATTTCTAAGCTGCCTATATGGCAGTGAACGGTAACGATGTTTCAGGAGTACCACAATGATAGTTTCTAAGCTGCCTATATGGCAGTGAACCGCCCTGAATTTAAAAAGAATCTTGCTGTGATTTTCTAAGCTGCCTATATGGCAGTGAACGTTGCTATCAATTTTGGGGCTTATCCGCACATTTTCTAAGCTGCCTATATGGCAGTGAACGCCCCATCCGTGAGAATGTTATGGGTTCGGGTTTTCTAAGCTGCCTATATGGCAGTGAACTACCTGACCGATCTGCTCGTTTGTAAGCTCTGTTTCTAAGCTGCCTATATGGCAGTGAACTCTCAGAATGATCAGAATTAATAACTGGAATATTTCTAAGCTGCCTATATGGCAGTGAACAAAAGCAAATGTACAATACTATTTACTGGGGCTTTCTAAGCTGCCTATATGGCAGTGAACAACACGGATAAGCAGCAATAAAAAATTCACTATTTCTAAGCTGCCTATATGGCAGTGAACTTTTAGCTAATTTAATATCTTCAATATCATTATTTCTAAGCTGCCTATATGGCAGTGAACGACCCATTCTTGAAAACATAATGATTTCAGGATTTCTAAGCTGCCTATATGGCAGTGAACTGCAAAACAGTACCGATTCAATTAATCTCGGTTTTCTAAGCTGCCTATATGGCAGTGAACAGTAAAATAGAGTAAATAAAATAAGTTAAAACATGGATTTATCAAGAAAATTGGGTAAATACCCAAAGTTTTGACCCAAATTGTAACTTATTGATTTTATTAAGCTGTTAAAGAGTAAGAAAAATATTGGGGTAAAAATAGCTTTTTGTCAAAAGAAAACAGTGTTCGTTCTAATTTATTACTTTCCTCAGAACCTACATCGACTTAAAATCATGAACACTTTTGATGATAAAGAAGCAATTTACGTGTCAAACCATTTTGAAAACGAATTTGAGCTAAGTAATGAGGAAATGCATCTCTATAGTCGTCAGATTTTATTAGATGGTTGGGATATCGAAGCACAAGAAAAACTCAAACTCGCCAATGTGCTGATTATCGGAGCTGGCGGAATTGGTTGTACCAGTGCCGAGCTGTTGGCACGTGCAGGTGTAGGTAAAATTACCATTGTCGATGCCGATACGATTGAAATGAGTAATCTGCAAAGACAAATTGCCTTTACGACAAAAGATTTAGGTCGATACAAAGCCGAAATACTGGCAAAGCATCTAAAAGACATTAATCCGAATATACAAGTTAGCTATCAAAATATACGATTCGATGAAACGAATGCTGATGAACTTGTACAGCATCAAGATGTAGTTTTAGATGGTTGTGATAATTTTACCACCCGTTATCTAGTGAATGCGGTGTGTAGAAAACATCAAGTACCACTTATCAGTGCGTCAGCCATTGGTTTTGAAGGGCAACTGTTTATGGTGGATGCTGATTCAGCTTGTTATGAATGCCTGTTTCCGAAAGAAGATCATGCCAATGAAGGGTTACGTTGTGCGGAGTCAGGTGTATTAGCTACCACTCCTGTAATGATAGCGTCATTACAAGCGCATCACACTTTGCTGTTTTTAGGGCTTGGTTTAACACCATTAAAGCAAAAATTGTTGCTTTGGAATGGTTTAAATCTCTCACAACGCATTCTTAAATTTGAAAAAGATGTAAATTGTCCAGTTTGTCAGGCAACTTGATCGGTAAATTGAGCAAAATTTGCTAAACTAAGGCCATCTGTAAGGCAATGAAAGATTATGAAAAGAAATATTTTATTCGATGGATTACGTTCTGTTGCACGTATCGGTGAAACAGTTATTGTTGCGGCACAAGCAGGTGTGAAATATGCAACTGAAAAACCAAGTAATGCAAAACTCATGCGTGAGACCTTTGAGTCGCTTGGTTCAACATATATTAAACTGGGTCAGTTTATTGCTAGTACGCCGTCTTTGTTCCCTCGTGAATACGTTCAGGAATTCCAAGGCTGTTTAGATCAAACGCCAACCTTACCATTTAGCTATATCCAACAAGTATTAGCTGAAGAATTTGAAGGCCGTAATCTGAATGAAATTTTTAGTTTTATCGATGAAAAGCCACTAGCTTCAGCTTCAATTGCACAAGTCCATGCCGCTCGACTAGTTACGGGTGAAGATGTGGTATTAAAGGTGCAAAAACCTGGTGTAGAGACGATTTTATATACTGATTTAAATGTCGTACATTGGGCAACTAAACTGTTAGAAAGAGCAGTTCCTAAAATTAAATTTGCTTCACTTTCTGAAATCGTGGATGAGATCAAAACACGTATGGTACGTGAGGTTGATTTTATTGAAGAAGCACAGAATCTGGATGACTTTATTCAATATCTGAACATTTCTGGCAATCAGGCTGCCACTGCACCAAAAGTTTATCATCAATTTTCAACGCGTCGTGTACTTACCATGCAGCGCTTGTACGGGGTGTCATTAACTGATTTTGATGTTGTTAAAAAATATGCCAAAGATCCAACACAAGTTCTGATTACGGCCATGAATACTTGGTTTGGTAGTCTCATGCTATGTAAGAGTTTCCATGCTGATTTACACGCTGGAAATCTGATGTTACTTGAAGATGGCCGTATTGGTTTTATTGATTTCGGGATTGTCGGGCAATTGAATCCTGAGGTTTGGACAGCATGTATGGCATTTATGGATGCATTACAGCATACCAATTACACTGCTATGGCTGAGAACATGCTTAAGATGGGGATGACCCATCAGAAAATTGATACACAAGTGCTTGCTGATGATTTAGAGCGTTTGTTTAGTGGAGTGTTATTGGCAGACCCACAAGAAATTCTCAGTTCCAATCCAGCAGATTTGAATGACATCATGATGGATATGGTGGCAGTAGGTGAACGTCACGGCATTAAATTTCCACGTGACTTCGCTTTGTTATTCAAGCAAATGCTATATTTTGATCGTTTCATGCGTGTTCTCGCACCATATACCGATATTTATGCTGACCAACGTTTAAAAATGGTTCACAATATTGAACCTGCTTCGTTTTTAAAGCATTAATTTATTTATCGGTTCATTAGGTCATTATGGATGCCATTATAATTGAAGGGTTGAAGGTGGATACTGTGGTTGGTTGTTTCAACTGGGAACGCCAAATTATTCAACCTTTGATGCTAGATCTCACCATTCATAATGATCTAACTCAAGCTGCGCAATCAGATGAGCTAGAAGATACGCTGAATTATGCACAAATCTGCGAACTTGCAGCTCAGGTGATTCAAAAAGCCAAACCCAAATTGATTGAGCATGCTGCACAATTGGTGCTTGAATGTCTATTTACGACATTTTCTTCAATTGAATCGATCGTTATCACTATTCGTAAACCCGCCATCATTGCACAAGCCAATGCAGTAGGAATTCGCCTTGAACGCAACAGAAACAATTTTTGCGCTCGCATTGGCGAGTAACCTCAAACAAAAACAAAATTTCACTTTTGCTTATCAACAGATATTAAGCTTAGGTATAGTGGAATTTTCTTCAATTTATAGAATCCCATGTCGGGATCGTGTTGGTGCCGATTATTGGAATTCAGCTTGTTTATTAAAAAGTCGACTGAGTGTTGATGAGATCACTGAAACCCTGAAAAACTTAGAAGCACAATCTGGTCGAGTTCGTCCATCACATAATATTAGCTTGGATATTGATGTGATTGCTTGGGGGGAGACTTTAGACGATATGCAATTTAATCCAAAAAAGTTACCATTAGCATTAGATGTTAAAATTCCACTTTATGATTTATGGCAGATTCCAGACTTAGATTATGATAGGAAAAATTCTTATCCAGTTATTTCTATGTAACGCTTTTTATCTGTAACACTATAATAATAGGAACAATATTCCATGAAGAGAATTTCATTTTTAGTAGGCTTTACAATTTTACTTTCAGGCTGTGCTGCCATGAGTGTTGAACAATGTAAAACTGCAAATTGGTTTAATGTTGGAGAAAAAGACGGTGCAGCAGGACAGGAATCTCGATTAGATAAATATTATTCTTCTTGCCAAAAAGCCAATATCGTGCCAAATCAAAAGCTTTATGAACAAGGTTACCAAAAAGGTTTGGGTTATTACTGCCGACCAGAAACCATTTTCAATGAAGCATTAGAAGGGCGTGGTGATTTTCGTATCTGTCCGTTAGATAAACGTGAATCGTTGCGAATATATTATCAAGTTGCAAATGACTACTATCAAGCAAATTCTGAATTTGATCGCTCACAAAATGACATTAACTATTATTTAAAAGAGTTAGAGCGTAAAGACTTATCTGTTAAGGATCGTGATGATTATAGAAAACGTTTATATGATTTGCGTATTAATAGCAGCAGAGTCCAATCCCGTTATCAAGATGCAGTTCGAAATTTGGAACGTTTTAAAGCTGAACGTGGGTTACGTTAATTTTTAAATAGAATTATTTAAATTGATTGAAGTAATAAAAAAGGGGAATTATGAAATTACAATTTCCCCTTTTTTTATTTATAAATAATAACTGGTTTTAGTCATCAATTTTGATATAGCTGTCATGGTAATACGCACAGGTACAGGTAGATCAACACCTCCAGCCTTTAAGGCTGTTTCGCGATGGTGTAATTCATCCTCATTCATTTGTTCTAAAATTTTACGTGAACGATCATCATGAGATGGAAGTTGTTGAATATGTTCCTGTAGATGTTGGCTGACTTGACGTTCCGTTTCAGCAACAAAACCTAAGCTATATTTGTCACCTGCAATACCTGCTATTGCACCCATGCCATAAGATAAACCATACCAAATTGGATTGAGTACGCTCGTATGACTGTCTAATTCTTTTAAACGATCTTCACACCAAGCGAGATGATCTTGTTCTTCTATCGCAGCTTGTTGCATTTCTTCTCTAACATGAGGCAGCTTTGCAGTGAGCGCCTGACCGTGATAAAGCGCTTGCGCACAGACTTCGCCACTATGATTGACACGCATTAAACCTGCTACATGGCGAGCATCGCTAACACATAATTGTGAAGGTTCTGAATTTGCGGGATTAGATCGTTGAGCAGCAGTTGCCCCTGGCACTAAGCTACGCAGCGCCTGATCAAAAGAATTAATAAGTTTATCGATACCTGTAAAATGACGCATATATTAATCCTCTAAAGTATTGGGTGCATTTTCCAACAATGGTTTTAAACGCTTTAATAACCAAAATGAGAAAATTGCACTTAAAACTGCAGTAATCGTAAATAATATTTTAATATCAATTTTTAAAATGCTTAAGATTAAAATTGAGAAAACTGCAGAAGAAACCATAAATACAGCATTTAGAATATTATTTGCGGCCACCACACGCGCACGGTGAGAACGTGGTGAGTAAGCTTGCATCATTGCATATAGCGGCACAATATAAAATCCACCACTAATACCTAATAAAGTCACGGCAAGCATGACATGATAGTACACGGTACCTTGGGTAAAAATATCTTTTAAACTCAGTAAATCGCCAGTTCGTTCAGGAACAAAAGAGAGGCTCGCTGCTAAATACAAAGCAAAGATCGTTAACCCAATCGCACCGTAAGGTACCATTTTAATATTGATCTCTGTACCACCGATACGTCTGCACAGTAATGAACCTACACCAATCCCAACAGAGAAAAAGGTGAGAAGTAGACTGACAACGTTTTCAGAAGCATGCAGGTTTTGTTGGGTCAATTGAGGAATTTGAGTTAAGTAGGTTGCGCCATAAAACCAATACCAAGAATTACCGAGCAAAACAATAAATATGATTGGAAGGCTTTTAGCATATTTTAAAGTTTGAAAACTTGTACGAAAAAAATTCCAGTCAATTTGTAAATCTGGCGCTGCAACCTTTTGAGGTAAAATAAATCGGCTACATAAATAGCCTAAGCAAGCTATGATGACAACAGTGACACTAATCCACAATAAGTTTCCTTCCGATGATGCAATGACTGCACCTCCAAGAATCATCCCTAATAATATTGCGATCGATGTACCTGATTGGAAAAGTGCATTACCAGACATCAATTCTTCTTGTTTTAGAATTTCTGGTAAAATTGCATATTTGATTGGACCAAAACAAGTTGAGTGCGTCCCCATCAGAAATAATGCAAAAAGTAGTAACCATAAATTTCCAAGCAAAAACCCTGCGGTTCCAATCAACATAATGATAATTTCTAATATTTTTATAAAGCGAATTAGTTGAGATCTTTCATATTTATCAGCAATTTGCCCAGCAGTTGCAGAAAAGAAAAAGTAAGGCAAGATAAATAATAAGGCAGCTAGATTATTGAGCGTACTGACGGGAGCACTTTGTTGCTGAATCCAACCATAAGTGATCACTAAAAGTAGAGCTTGCTTAAAAACATTGTCATTTAAGGCTCCAAAAAACTGAGTGAAAAACATCGGTGCAAACCGACGTGATGTCATTAAGCGCTCATCTTGTTTCATCGTGTGTTCACTTCATTGTGTTTTATAAAAAAATGTGACGTACTGTAAAAATGCTACAAAATGCATGTATGATACTTTCATATTTGATTGGATGAAAATCAAAGATTTGAAGTATTTTCACCAGTCACAAATGATAAATTAAAAATAAGTTTAGAGTTCTACATGTCATCTAAAGCTAATTTTAAACAGTTAACGTTGGTTCATTCTATGCATTTAATATTTAAAATGCAGAGCTTTCCTAAACTTATTTGTAGCACTTTTTTAATTACTTCTTGTATATCAGCTGTTTGTGCGCAAGAACAATTAACAGATACATCAAATAATAAAACCGTAGACCAACAGTCTTTGAATCAAGTTAAATCTGATCAAAGTACTGAGGACACATCAACTGTTTTATCAAGCAGTACAAATCAGTCTCTTGCTAATCAAGCTGAACAAGACAGCTTGTTGGCATTAAAACAGCAAGAGCAGTCTAATAATCAGATTAATGAATTAAAACCGATTCAGCTTGATGATAATTTAGAAAATTTGCCAGTTATCCCTGTTGATCAAACAATGGCGAATGAAATTTTTCGTGAGGCTGAGAGTGCAAAAAATGAGGCCCAAGCTTATCGAGAAAGTACGTCAAAAAATCCACCAACAGTTGTTAATGAGATTTCACAGCCTGAACTGATAGAAATTACTAAGGCTCCAGTGGATATTAATCGGCTAATGCAAGACATTCAAACCGACAGTAAGATTGTCGTTGAAGCAAATGAAACGGGTCGGACATTACCTGAGTTTCAAACACAAAGTGATCAGCCTAAAGAAAAAGTCGGGTTCTTTCGAAAAATATGGAATCGTTTTCACCCAGATAACTTAATGGGTGCAGAGAAAATCCCACGTATTACTGCTGATGTAACTGGTGCTCCTCCTGCGTTGGCTGCAAATATAAAAGCAAAACTATCAAGTTTTACTCAAGAATCTTTTGAAGACTTTAACGTTGCGTTACCTCAATTAAGAGTGTTGACCAATCAGGCTGCACAAGCTGTAGGCTATTATAATGCCACGTATAAGTTTGAACGGGTAAGTGATAATAAAGTCAAAGTTATTGTCACACCGAATGAACCCGTCCGTATTAAAGAGCAAAATATTGAATTTTCTGGTGCGGGTGAAAACTTGCCTCAATTCCAAGTTTTACGCTTGATCCCTGAACAAGACAAAGGGGATATCTTTAATCACGGTAAATATGAAACGACAAAAACAAAGATAGTGAATGCAGCATCAGATAACGGTTTTTTTGATAGTTATTGGCGTTTGCATGATGTCAAAATTAGCCAGCCAGAAAAAGTAGCTGAAATTAATCTAAAATATGAGACGGGTGAGCGATATAAGCTTAAACAAGTTGAGTATCGTATGAGCGATCCTACTAAGCCATTGCCTTTAACTCAAAAAGTTTTAGATAGTTTGGCACCTTGGAAAGAGGGTGATGACTATGCATTTTGGCGTGTAAATGCCTTAGCAAATAACTTAACCAATACACGTTACTTTAATTACACATTGGTAGATACGATTAAACCTGACCCAGTCCAGCCTACTTTAGAATTAGCGCCAGATCTTCAAGCTTTAGTCGATCAACAGAAAATACAACAATCTCAATTGCTAAATAGTCAACAGAAAGCAGAGTTGGCAAGACAAAAAGTAACGTCTGCACAAGAAGTGACGCAAGATGTCGTTGATGAAACGCAATTTTCTGGAGGTCAACCCCCACAAGCATACGCTTTAGCACGCTCTATGCCCTTATCACATGAACATGATGATGACGAAGAGGAACGCCAGAAATTAGAAGAGCAAACGAGAATTGAGAAAAAAATTCCAGTCGTAGTCACGCTTAATGCAGATCGTTTGAATAGTTTAGAAACTGGTATTGGTTACGGTACAGACACGGGTGCTCGTGTGCGTAGTCAATACAGACGAGCAATTGTAAATAAGTATGGTCATGCATTTGATGCCAACATTGAGGTGTCACAAATTCGTCAATCTATAGATGGGCGATACAGCATCCCTTATAAACATCCACTCAACGATTACTTTAACCTTGTGGGGGGTTACGAGCGCGAAGAGCGCAACGACATTGGCCCAGATATTAATTTATTGGTTGAGTCTGCTGTTTTAGGTGGTGAACGCGTTATTAAAAATCCTTTGGGCGATTGGCAACATATCATTGGTTTACGTTACCGTTTAGATCGTCTAACTAAAAAAGGTGATATTGATATTAATGAATTACCTGACGCTTTTAAAGTTTCAGGGATTGATTCTGAACAAGAATCTTTGTTATTTGGATATGAACTTTCTAAGACTAATAGTAATTCTCGTTTGAATCCAACCAAAGGTTTTAAGCAAACTTACAAGCTTGAATTAGGGACAGAGTCATTATTATCAAATGCAAATATGGCAATTTTGACAGGTGGATGGCGTTTTATTTATTCATTGGGTGAAAATGAAAATCACCAATTTGTAGGTCGAGCTGACACAAGCTATATTTTCACAGATGATTTTAATAAAGTGCCTTATAACCTCCGTTTCTTTACGGGGGGAGACCAGTCCTTACGCGGTTTCGATTACAAAAGTCTTTCGCCAGAGGAGAACGGTTTTAAAATCGGTGGACAAGCTTTAGGCGTAGGATCTTTAGAGTACAATTATCAGTTTAAAGATGGTTGGCGAGCAGCAATTTTCTCTGACTTTGGTAATGCATATGACAAACAGTTTAGTAATCCAACCGAATACAGTATTGGTGTTGGTATCCGTTGGAGATCACCAATAGGACCAATACGGCTTGATGTGGCATCTGGTATTTCCAATGACAATAACCCGATCCGATTACATTTTTTCATCGGCTCACAGCTTTAATAATTTAAAAACATCCTCTAGAAAAGCTCAAACAATTTTAGGTTGATTATGACGGAAGTAGAACCGCAACTAACGCCACCAGTTGGACCAAGATCAGAAAGACGCATCATGAGAAGTGTTGCGTTAATTTTGTCGATCATACTTTTGTTATTGGTTAGCTCTTTAATCGTTATGATTTCTACCGACAAAGGCAGTCGTTTTTTATTAGATCGAGTACTGCAAAGCCAAAAAATGATTCGTTATGAATATGAAGGTGGAAATTTACTCAGAGGAATCATCCTTAAGAATGTTTTAGTTCAATTAAAAGCTGTAGATGTTTCTTTGGATCGTGCTGATGTTTCTCTTGGTTGGCGCGCAATCTTAAATAAAGAAATACATTTAAGTCATGCTGATGTACGTAATCTGAAAGTGATCAACAAAAAACCGCCTTCAGGTAAACCATTTGCCTTTGATGCAATCAAACTTCCATTTGTATTGCGTGTAGATGAAGCAACTCTTGATCATCTTGAGATTAAAACTCAAACATCGAAAGTTGGTTTTAATGATATTTACTTGAAAGATGCCCTATGGTCTGGAACCAAATTAGAGTTTAAGGACTCTAAAATGGATATGGGATATCTAGCAGTCCAACATGCAACAGGGAAAATGGATTTTAGTGGTAAATATCCAATTAATGCGAAAGCAGATCTAATTATTCCATCGTTAAAAAGTTTAAATATTCATACTATTAAAGTTGTTGCAGCGGGATCTTTAGATACATTAAAAGCAGGTATCGCAACCCAGACCCCAGATTTATTAACGGGTTGGGCTGTTATACACCCAGTACGCGATCACGTACCGATGCAAGGCGAACTGCTTTTTAAAAATTATCATTTACCTTTGTTGCAAGAACAGAAATTATTTGCCAAAGATGGTGTTGCTAGATTTAGTGGTGATATTCAAAAATTGGTTCTAAATCTAGATATCGATTTAAAAGGTGAGCAAATCCCCGAAGGTAAATACAATGCTTTAATGGAGACAGATCTAAAGAATCAATTGAATATTCAAGACTTTAATGGTCAATTAATGGGTGGATCTATTGCGCTCAAAGGTTTAGTCAATTGGCATGAGCATGTTTCATGGGATATTAAAGGTCGTTTGGATCATTTAAATCCTAAAGATAAAACTGTTCCGCAAATCGCACAGGATTTTTTACCACCTAATTTAGATGCTAATTTAAGTTCATCCGGATCTTTGGAAAAAGGTTTAGCTTTAAGTGCACAGCTTGCTTTTGATAAATATGAAACTTGGGCTGTTAAACTCAATCAAGCTGCATCGAAAGATCACAAACCGCAGCCGATGCTATTAAATGTTGCATGGAAAAATATAGATCGAGCAGTCCCTTATATTGGTTGGTTGAGTAGCGAAGACGGTCATACCGACATCGCCTTAAAACAAGGTCAACAAGATATCTATGTTTCTACAACTGTGAAACCTCATGAGAAAGCATTATTACCAACAGGTAAATATGATGCCCGTCTTGATATAAAATCAAATCTGCTGAATGTTGAAAACTTTCGTTATCAGGCTGCGAAAGGTAGTTTGTCTGGTCAAGCAAAAGTTAAATTACCTACTGAAAAGCAACAGTTAGCGTGGCAGGCTCAGCTTAAAGCCGAGAATTTCAATCCACAAACAGTCGTTGCTACTGCACCTGTTAATCTATTAAATGGTGATATTAAAGCAACTGGTTTTGCAAAACCGAATCAACAAATCATTCAACTTGATCGTATTGATTTAAAAGGTCAAATTGTTCAGTCAGATCGTATAGAAACCGTTGCATTAAAAGGCAAAAGTACAGCCGCTTTAATGTTTAATGATCAGAATTCTGGTGGAGGTTTTAAAAGTTTTGCAGTTGATTACAACGGTTCATTAAATGCATTAAATCAAGGCAATGGATTGTTGAAAATCAACGTGGCAGGAACACCAGAATATATAAAAATTAATGAGTTAAAACATGATGGTGTGGCAGGTAAGATTTTTGCTACAGGTGCTGTGAATCTAAAAGATAAACTTGGTTGGGATATCAATGCATCTTTAGTACGCTTTAAACCACAGTATTTTGTTTCAACACTTAAAGGTGAACTCTCAGGGCATGTTAAAACACAAGGTGTTTGGTCCGAAAAGTTGAAGCGCATTGATATTCGGGATTTAAACGCGGCAGGGTTTCTGAATAATAAACCTGTTCGTGGTCGTGGCAATCTTACTTTGTTGTTAGACTCCAATCAGAAAGGTTTTTTACCACAACAGTTTGAAGCCAATAACTTATTTTTTGCCTATGCTCAGAACCAGTTACAAGCCACAGGTAATGCACAAAGTTTAAGAGTGAAACTGAATGCTCCAGCCCTGTATGAGCTTTATCCAGGTTTGCAAGGTCGTGCCTACGGCGTTTTAAACGTTCAATCACAACCACGTTTAAAAGCAACGGCAAATATTGCGGTAGATAATTTTGCATTTAATGAGTTGGCGAGTATTCGATCTTTACGTATTCAAGGTGAATTGCCAACTTCTGAAGCAACACCTACATTATTAGTTGCCAAAGTTGATCATTTACGTAGTGGTAATCGTGAAATAGAAAATGCAACGATTAACTTAGGTGGTACGCGCAAAGCACATGTATTAAAAGTTGAAAGTAATAATCGCCAATCTAATTTTTATGTACAGCTTGCAGGTGGTTTCAATCAGAACAATGAATGGTTAGGACAATTACAAAAAGGTCACTTTAAATCACGCCGTATTGATTTAGTACAAAATCAAAGCGCAGCTATCATTTATTCTACAGCCCAATCTGAACTTTATATTGGACAGCATTGTTGGCAAAGTCTGCATAGTCAGGTTTGTTTAGATCAATCGGCACGTATTAGCCAAAATAAAGGAAATTTTTCAGTTGTTACCAATAATCTAGATTTAAATGATTTTGCGGTATTTATGCCAGAAGGTTTAGCAGTTACTGGTCAACTGAATGGTTATGCTCGAGCTTCGTGGGCTAAAGGTAGTCGCCCAAAACTGGATGCAAGTTTAGTCACTCGTAAAGGTGAAATAGGTCTTGCACCTGATGATCCTCAAGATATTGCGACCACAGTCACCTATGATGAATTGAGCTTAATTGCGAAAAGTGTCAATGATGGCTTGTTATTCCGTGTGGATATGAAAACACCAGACATTGGTACAGGTTACGCTAACGTGATCGTGAATCCATTTCAAAATGGAATGCCAATGCGTGGTGAAGTTGCTTTTGATGATGTACAACTCAAAGTCTTCAAGCCATTTATTAAAGATGTACGTTCAATGGCGGGTACACTAGCACTTGCTGGAAAAATTAATGGCACACTGACTCAGCCACAATTTACAGGTGAAATGCGCTTAAAAAATGGTGCAATTAGTATGATTTCACTGCCTGTAAATCTAAATAATATCCAGCTTTATTCGTCTATTCGACAAGATTCAGCAAGTATTGATGGTGCGTTCAACAGTGGACAAGGGGTTGGGCGATTAAAAGGTAGCTTCGATTGGAAAGAAGATCCTCATCTCGCGCTTAGTTTGAAAGGCGATAATCTTTTAATTCGACAAGCGCCGATGATTACCGCAATCGTGCAACCAGATTTAAATTTGGATGTTTACCCATTTAAACAACAATTGAGTTTAAGAGGAACGATTGATGTACCACGTGCTCGTATTTCTATGCCAGAGACTACTGCACCAGTTGTAAATATTTCACCAGATGTACGAGTCGTACAGCAAGGACAAGATTTACTTGCAACATTGAAAGCAGCTAAACCGTGGGATATTCGTGCGGATATGACACTGACATTGGGTAATCAAGTGATCTTCCAAGGTTTTGAAAGTAATATTCCATTGGCTGGTCGCTTGCATTTATCACAACGTGGTTTAGAAACTGCAATGCGAGCAAATGGTGCAATTGGTGTAAGTCAGAAAGTGAAGATTGAAGCTTATGGTCAAAGCTTAGATTTAAACCGAGCAATCGCACGTTTTAATGGTCCACTTGCGAATCCAACACTTGATATTGATGCGAATAAATCAGTCCAAGGTAGTATGGTTGGTTTACGTGTTACTGGGACAGCAACCGTTCCAAATGTTCAAATTTATAATGATGCAGGTTTATCTGAACAAGAAGCATTGAATGCATTGGTCACAGGTCGTATCAATGAAGGGAGTAGCGGCCTAAGTAATACAGAAGGCTTTAAATCTGATGTAAACAATACCATTGCAGCGGCAGGCATTAGTATGGGCTTAGGAGGAACGCGGGCCTTAACGAATCAGATTGGTCGAACATTTGGTCTCAGTGGTTTAGCACTTGATGCACAGGGTACAGGTGATGACACTCAAGTGAGTTTAACGGGCTATATCACGCCAGACCTGTTTATTCGTTATGGCATAGGCGTGTTTACACCTGTAAATAAATTGACCTTGCGTTATCAAATGAATCGCCGTTTATACTTAGAAGCAAGTCAATCTTTAGAGCGTGCAATTGACGTATTCTATAATTGGCGCTTTTAAAGCTTTTTTAGCAAACCTGTTTTATGAAAATAAAGCAGGTTTTTTTATACTGGACATTTTTAAAAATATGCTAAAATAAAAATAAGCTATTGAAAAATATATAGATTAATGACATTTTTTGGAGAGAGTGGATGAAACCTGTCACTTTAAGTCAACTTTTGGCAACTATAGGCTTAATATTGCTCAGCTTTACAATCCAAGCAAATGCAAAAGAGTATTATAAATGGGTCGATTCGAAAGGGGTAACGACTTATTCTGCAACACCACCACCCACTCAGAAGCAAGATCCTCAACTTGATCCAACTAAAAAAAATATAAATGCAACAGTGACAACTCCCAGTGCGATAAACGTTTCCGTGGCCAATAACAAAGAACAAAAAAATGTTACAACGGTAACAACACAAACTGCGAAATCAACAGGTACAACTATTGCAACATCAAACGCAACCATTACAGCCGCGAGCGAAGCACTGATCCCTGTGAAGAATTGTAATGGTGTAAGATGTTGGGATGCGAAAGGTAAACCTTATAATTTAGTTGCAGGCACAACATATCTTTCTTCTACAGGCGGTAAATGTCAGAAAATGGGTAATAGCATGCGATGCAGTAAATGATTTGTATTATTTTATTGCAGCTCATACCGATTTAAACGCTTCTTTTTTGCAAAATGAACAACTTTCAGTATGATGTGTGCATCAAATTAATCGCAGTACGATGATGAAAAAAGTTTTTTTGATTGCAATAGGTTTGGTGTTAGTTGGTTGTGCAGATAAAAAGCAATTAACTCCAGTAGAACAGTGGCATGGTTATTGTGTCAGTGTGGGCAATGCAGCACGTTCAATTACTTTGGATCGTCAAAATGGCATTGAACAAAAGCAAGCAAAAGAACATGCAGATAAAATTGAAGATGAAACAACACGTAAATTTATCTTTGAAATTATTGAAACGGTATATGCAATGCCAATCGATCAACTGAAGGCGAACCCCGATGCAGAACGTGAACAGTTGAAACAGAAATTTACTGAACAATGCTTGGCTACACCACATGACCAGCTACCAAAGTATAAATCATTTTAATAGGTTCATTTGAAAGACAACATTAGTTGTCTTTTTTTATGCATGTAATTTGTTGTTTTATTAAGCTTTGATCTAAGACCAAAGCGGTATTCAAAAGAGACGAACATTTCGCTATAAAATAATGGGCATCACGTAGAAATACGGTAGTTGCATTAACTTTTAACGCGAAGTCTAGTAAAATTTTGCTGTCCATATTACTTGTAAAGCTTGTAGCAAGCTGGAACTTACAAGTAATTTTTTAAAAAAGAGGAATAACACTGTGCTAGAAGCTTACCGCCAACACGTTGAAGAACGTGCCGCACTCGGAGTCCCACCGAAGCCGCTTGATGATGCTCAAACTGCTGAACTTGTAACTTTATTAAAAAATCCACCAGCAGGCGAAGAAGCATTTTTAGTAGATTTGCTTGAAAACCGTGTTCCAGCAGGTGTTGACCAAGCTGCGTATGTTAAAGCTGCTTTCTTGGCTGCTCTAGCAAAAGGCGAAGCAACTTCTCCACTTGTAACTAAAGAGCGTGCAGTTTACTTACTAGGTACGATGCTTGGTGGTTATAACGTTGCTCCTTTAGTTGAACTTCTTGACAATGCTGAGCTTGCTGAATTAGCTGCAGAAGCATTGAAGAAAACTCTTCTTGTATTTGATGCATTCCATGACGTAGCGGACAAAGCAAAAGCAGGCAATGCTGCGGCTAAAGCTGTTTTACAATCTTGGGCTGAAGCAGAATGGTTCACAAGCCGTGCTGACGTTCCAGAAGAAATCAAAATCACAGTGTTCAAAGTAACAGGTGAGACGAATACTGATGACTTGTCTCCAGCTCAAGACGCTTGGAGCCGTCCAGATATCCCATTACACGCAAATGCAATGTTGAAAAACGAGCGTGACGGTATCAATCCTGAAAAACCAGGTGAAGTTGGTCCATTAAACCAAATCAAAGAATTGATTGCGAAAGGCAACCAAGTTGCTTACGTTGGTGACGTTGTTGGTACGGGTTCAAGCCGTAAATCTGCAACTAACTCTGTACTTTGGTTCTTCGGTGACGAACTTCCACACATTCCAAACAAAAAAGATGGTGGTGTGTGCTTAGGTTCTAAGATCGCTCCAATTTTCTTCAATACAATGGAAGATGCAGGTGCATTACCTGTAGAAATCGACGTTGCTAACATGAACATGGGCGACGAAGTTGTATTGAAAATTGATCATACTGCTGCAAAAGTTACTGCATTCAAAGACGGTGCACAAATTGCAGAAGCTGAGCTTAAAACGCCTGTACTTTTAGACGAAGTACGTGCTGGTGGTCGTATTAACTTGATCATTGGTCGTGGTTTAACTGCGAAAGCACGTGAAGAATTAGGTCTTGCACCTTCTACTTTATTCCGTACTCCAGTACAACCTGCTGACACTGGTAAAGGCTTTACACAAGCTCAGAAGATGGTTGGTCGTGCATGTGGTTTAGCTGAAGGTCAAGGTATCCGTCCGGGTACTTACTGTGAACCTAAGATGACAACTGTTGGTTCTCAAGATACTACTGGTCCTATGACTCGTGACGAGTTAAAAGATTTAGCGTGCTTGGGCTTCTCAGCTGACTTAGTGATGCAGTCTTTCTGTCACACTGCTGCGTATCCAAAACCAGTTGACGTAACAACTCACCATACATTACCTGACTTCATCATGAACCGTGGTGGTGTATCTTTACGTCCAGGTGACGGTATTATCCACTCTTGGTTAAACCGTATGTTACTTCCAGATACTGTTGGTACTGGTGGTGACTCACATACTCGTTTCCCAATCGGTATTTCATTCCCAGCGGGTTCTGGTCTTGTTGCGTTCGCAGCTGCAACTGGCGTTATGCCACTTGATATGCCTGAATCTGTACTTGTTAAGTTCAAAGGTAAAATGCAGCCTGGTATCACTTTACGTGACCTTGTACATGCGATTCCTTACTATGCGATCAAAGCTGGTGACTTAACTGTAGAGAAGAAAGGTAAGAAAAACATCTTCTCTGGTAACATCCTTGAGATCGATTTATCAGAAATGGAAAATGACTTGACTGTTGAGCAAGCATTTGAACTTTCTGACGCATCTGCTGAGCGTTCTGCTGCTGGCTGTTCAATCACACTTTCTGAAGAGAAAGTTGCTGAATACCTACGTTCTAACATCACCATGTTGAAGTGGATGATCGCAGAAGGTTATGGCGATGCTCGTACAATGGCGCGCCGTGCTGAAAACATGCAGAAATGGTTAGACAACCCAAGCTTGTTAAAAGCGGATGCTGATGCAGAATACTTAAAAGTTTACGAAATCGATCTTGCTGACATCAAAGAACCAATTCTTTGCTGCCCGAACGATCCAGATGATGCGAAACTTCTTTCTGACGTTCAAGGCGACAAAATTGATGAAGTATTCATCGGTTCTTGTATGACTAACATTGGTCACTTCCGTGCTGCTGGTCAGTTACTTGACAAAGTACCAAGTGGTTCGTTGTCTACTCGTTTATGGTTGGCTCCACCAACGCGTATGGACGAGCATCAATTGATGGAAGAAGGTTTGTATAACATTTATGGTCGTGCTGGTGCGCGTACTGAAATGCCGGGCTGTTCATTGTGTATGGGTAACCAAGCACGTGTAGCACCGAACACTACATGTGTATCGACTTCTACTCGTAACTTCCCGAACCGTTTAGGTCAAGGTGCAAACGTTTACTTAGCTTCTGCTGAGCTTGCATCTGTAGCTGCGGTTCTTGGTAAATTACCAAGCCCAGAAGAATATCAACAGTACGCGTCGCAAATCGACAGTGCTGCTGCTGACATCTACAAATACTTAAACTTCGACAAGATGGGCGAATATACTAAAGAAGCTGATCAAGTTGATACTAAGAAGATCCAAGCTGCTCAATTGACTTAATTTGTTGGTTTAGCTAAAAATAAGGGCTGAAGATTCAGCCCTTATTTTTTATAAAATGAAAAGCATTTTAAATTTAAAAGACAATATCCTTGAGTTAGACAATATTTTTTATAAAGAGCAAAATCTTGAAGAGTTAAAAATCTCAATCCAACAATTATTTTCTAAGATATTAAAAGCGTATCCGTATCTAAAACCTCCAACGTTTTCAATTATTCCTACTAAAAGTTTAGAATTTATCGTTTGGTATCAAGATCCAAATGCTGTTACTGAGACATTGTTAATCGAGCAAAATGGTTCAGATGCATATATATGGAAAGGGGCTGATCAGAAATGGTATTTAGATGATTTTTATTCTGAGCCATATCAAATTGCCTGCAAATTAATAGAAATTATTCCTGTATTTCATTCTCTTCCTGAAAATCCTAGAGAGGTAAAGCATCTACTTGAAATAGGTATAATGGATTTTGATGCTAATTTTTTTCCAAAGTTTTCAGAAAGAAAACTAGAAGATGATAGGGAGGTTCTTACATGGGATGATCGTTTTTTGTTGGTAGGAACTCAGCTAGAAAATCTTAAACTTTATAGCCATGAAGAGTGGAAAGCTTTGATAGATAGAGAAAACTACCATTTAAATTGAGGTTCTATTTATGGCATTACTACATGATTTTGTTTTATTAAATAAAAATGAATTCTCTTATGATGATTGCTGCGAGCTAGTCGGTAAGGTTTCTCATGATGTTTCAATCCATGATGATCTTATTATTTATTTTAATGATTTTTTAAAATGGATACCTACCTATAATCCAAGTTTAAAAGTTAGGCATACTGGTTTAAATTATTATGGTGTAACAGTGATTGATGGAGATGGAGCTAAAGAAGCATTTCAATTGTTTTCTAGTCTAGTTAATATTTTAAAGTTATCGCCAAAAGTTTTAACGTTAACAGGCGAGTATACTTTTATTCATGCATATGATGATGTGATTGACCCAAATGAAAATGTTGATCGTATTTTAAGACAAACAGCGGGTTATGAAAAAATCATTATGCAAAAGAATGAAGTGATACAAAAAATTGAAATATTGGCAGAACTTATGCAGAAGGTCATTGATTCTAATAATAGTTTATATGTTCTACATTTGGGAATCTAAATTTAGAGGAACATTCCTAATCGTACAGAATGTTCCTCATATTTAATCACCAATAACCTAACATTTTCCACCAAAGTCCGCCAATCACCACAAAAATGATGATATTGACGACACTCATGACAAAGCCTGCCTTCCACCATTCACCCAGTGTGGTGTAACCTGAACCAAATACCACAGGCGATGTACCTGTTGCATAATGGGTTAAGGTCATCATGATGCTAGAGGCCGCTGCCATCATTAAGGCAAACAACATCGGTGGCGCACCCAATGCCAGTCCAGCCGTATAGAAGGCCGCGAACATGGCAGTGATATGTGCCGTGGTACTGGCAAACATATAATGTGCATATAGATAGGCGAGCATCAATAACAAACAGGCAGGCATCCAACTCAAGCCTAAATGGCCAATCCCAGTTTCGAGCACACCTGAGAACCATGTGATTAAACCGAGCTTATTTAAATAAGTCGCCATCATTACCAAAGCTGCGAACCAAGTAATAGTATCCCATGCGCTTTTTTGCGTCAGGATATCTTCCCAAGTCAGTACACCCGTAATTAGCAGCAAGCTCAAACCAATAAAAGCCGTTGTGGTTGGATCAACTGCCCAAACTGAGCCAAATATCATGGCAGGAATACCCGCCCATAACAGCAGTAAAATCCCAAATACACCGAGCATAATGATTTCATTTTTGCTGATGGGACCCATTTCCTTTAACTTGGTTTTGGCAAACTGAGCCGCATTGGGTGTTTCTTTGACTTCAGGTGGATACATCCAATACATGATTAATGGCATGATGATTAAGGCAATTAAACCAGGTAATAACATCGCCAGTGCCCATGTACTCCAGCTCAATGAAATCTGACTGTTGGTTGCTTTCGCTACCAGATCAACCACTAATGGGTTAGGTGCAGTTGCGGTAATAAACATGGCAGAAGTAATTGGATTGGCTTGGTAGTTCACCAAAGCTAAATATTTCCCCATACGACCTTCAGTGCCTTTGGCTGGGTCAGAGTCATAACTGGTAGAAATCGCGCGTACAATCGGATGAATAATCCCACCGCCACGAGCCGTATTACTAGGTGTCACTGGCGCAAGAATCAGCTCGGAAAGCACCATGCTATATCCAATACCAATAGTTTTCTTGCCCCAAACCGCGATAAATAAATAGCCTAAGCGTGCACCCAATCCTGTTTTTTGCAAACCTTTAGAAATCATGATCGAAATACCAATCAACCAAATCAGAGGGTTAGCAAAACTACTGAGTGCATCTTGGATAGCTCCGCTGGGACTATCATTGGTGACACCCGTCACGGCGACTAAGGTAATAGCAATAATCGCAATTGCACCAATTGGCATGGCTTTACCAATAATCGCGGCAATGACACCGACAAACATTGCTAACAAATGCCATGCATTCGGATCGACACCAGAAGGAACTGGAATAATGAACCATATGAGAAGCGAAATGAATAAAGAAATAAGGGTTGGAATAGGCTTGAATCCCACGTGAATTCCCCTTGTTGTCATGGGTTTAATAAAATTTATAGTTGTGTATAAATGAGCATTTAAAAAACTTTCATTAAAGATTGATTATTAAAAGCCAAAGAGAAAAGTTCAAAGGTAATTTTGTGTATAGAGCGTTATTTTGATTGATAAGTAAAATTATTGTCTTTGCTCAAAATCACTTATCAAATCGTTAAGCAACGTGTTACATTTTTAGCTTAGTTTACATCATGATCTGTACGGTATGACTCAACTTTCATGGCAACGGTTGCGACTTTTTATTTATAATAATCTTCATAATGATGACTACAAAAGTACAATAAGCGCTTGTATTAACTATTTATTAATTATTCTCATTATTGGTAATGTTGCTGCTGTTCTCCTTGAATCGATTAATGAAATCTATAAGCTGTACCAAGCTTATTTTGATTTGTTTGAAAATATCTCAATCCTGATTTTTAGTGGAGAGTATTTATTAAGATTATGGAGTATCGTCGAAAAAAATCCAGACGAGGCTGCATGGAAGCAGCGTATTCGTTGGATGAAAAGTGGTGGGGCAATTATAGATTTAATGGCTATTTTACCTGCTTATTTGAATTTCTTTGTCCATATCGATTTACGTTTCCTGCGTGTTCTACGGTTGGTAAGATTGCTCAAATTGACGCGCTATTTTGTGTCATTACAAATTCTTTTACGGGTGATTCAGCGAGAAAAAGGCTCGTTCCAAGCGGTTATTTTTATCTTGGTCATTATGATTGTGATGACTGCTTCTGCGATTTACGTCGTTGAAAATAAAGCGCAACCTGAAGCCTTTAGTTCGATTCCGCAAGCAATGTGGTGGGCCGTAGTAACTTTAACTACAGTGGGTTATGGCGATGTCACACCTGTGACTAATCTAGGACGAATATTAGGTGCATTTATTACTATTCTCGGTGTAGGGATTGCTGCTTTACCAGCGGGTATCTTGGCTTCAGGTCTAGCCAATGAACTGAATATGAGGAATCAGCGACTGGAACAGGAGTTCCGTGAAGTCTTACAAGCTAAAGGTCTGGATCTACTGCATGATCAAATGGAAATTGAACGCATTCGGAAAAAAGTCGGCTTACCCAAAGAGCAGACGCATGAAATTATCATTCAGCTCGTGCGAGAAAAACTACTTGAAGATCAGGAGCAGGAGAAGAAATCTTATCGTTTCTGTCCACATTGTGGTGAGAAGCTTTCGGAGTAAGGTGGCAGAATTATTTTAACAATCAATCAAAAATAATCTTTTAGACTGCTATATTGTCTGCAAGTTTGAAAATATTTTTTATCTGAATTTATGAGTTTACTGACTTTTTTATCATTTGTGATTTATTCGATTGTGACCTCCATTACACCGGGGCCGAATAATATTATGTTAGCTGCTTCAGGACTAAACTTTGGCTTTAAAAAGAGTATCCCACATATTTTGGGCATCGGCTTTGGTTTTGGAGTCATGGTCAGTTTAGTTGGTTTCGGTATTGGCGCAATCTTGGGTCAATCTGCTGTGATGTATGAAATGCTTAAAATAATAGGTATTGTCTATTTATTATATTTGGCATATCAAATTTATGGTGCGGGTAGCGTACAAGCTGAGGAACGTTCAGAAAAACCATTAAATTTTATCGGGGCAGCTCTGTTTCAATGGGTCAATCCTAAAGCATGGATTATGGCGATGGGTGCAATCGCAACTTATAGTACTGTAGATAGCCATCTCGCTGAGTTTATTTTTATTGGTACAGTATTTGGTGTAGTGAGTATCCCATGTGTAGGTATTTGGGCTTACATGGGTGAGCGCTTGCAAAAGATTGTCAATAATCAGAAAAAAGTTCAACTCTTTAATGGATCTATGGCCTTACTTTTGGTCATTTCAATAATAAAGCCAAGTATAGATTCCGTAAAATTTTTCTTTTTCTAATTCGATGTTTGGTCTGACCAAGCGATCTACTGGAATATGTTTTTGCTTTGATGTTAATGTAATTAAAAATAAAATTAATGTGAGAGTTTGATATGAATCAATCAAAGATTCTATGTTTAGCAGCTATTATTTTAATTTTGTTGCTGCTTTTATCTGGCTTACAGCCGTATGATAGAGCGACATGGTTGATGGAAGTTGTTCCTGTCCTCGTTGTTTTACCTATCTTATTTGCAACTTATTCCAGATTTCAACTAACTAATCTCTTGTATAGCCTAATTTTTTTGCATGCAATTGTATTAATCGTCGGTGGGGCGTATACCTATGCACGTGTACCTTTAGGTTTTGAGATCGCTCAATGGTTCAGTTTAGATCGAAATCCTTATGACAAGATTGGACATTTTATGCAAGGTTTTGTGCCTGCCATTGCTGCACGGGAAATTTTGATTCGATATCAGATTTTAGCTAAAGGGAAAATGCTTAGTTTTATTGTGATCTGTATTGTACTAGCCATTAGTGCGACTTATGAATTGATTGAATGGGCAGCTGCATTAGCACTTGGACAAGGTGCGCAAGAGTTTCTTGGTACACAAGGATATGAGTGGGACACTCAATCTGATATGTTCTTTGCCTTAATAGGAGCGATCGCAGCCTTGTTATTCTTATCTAAATGGCATAACCAACAACTCAATAAATTGATCAGTTCATATAGATAAACTGATCAATCTGCCGTTAAATTACGGCAGATTGATTTTTGTGAGTGTATTTAGCATAAGCCAGAGCAATTAATAAGATTGCTAATCCCCCTAAACTCAGTACAAACCCAACCCAGATCGGTGCTAACCAACCCATATTATGGCTAAGTACCCATCCTCCAAGAAATGCGCCTAAGGCATTGGCTAAATTAAATGCGGAATGATTTAATGATGCCGCTAATGTTTGTGCATCGCCTGCGATGTCCATTAAATGTGTTTGTAATGCACCACCTAACCCAATCACAGTGAAACCAATCAGAAATAAGGCTATAATCGCAGTATAAAGATTAGACATCATAAAGCTTGCAAGTACAAAGGTGAGTGCAGAACTCACCAAAATTCCAATCATCGTTTTAAATAGGCTTTTATCTGCCAGCCAGCCTGAAACGAGACCTCCAATCACCATACCAACACCCCAAATGGCTAGCGCAATCGGGACGATACGAATATCGGCATGTGTATATTCAGTTAAAATTGGAGATACATAACTATAAACAGAGAACATGCCGCCAAAACCAACTGCACCCACTGCAAGTGTTAGCCACATATTGATGTTTTTTAGGCCTGCCAATTCCGCTTTAATACTGGCTGTCTTTTGAAGTGGAATATTAGGCACAAAAAGGCTGACACAGATTAAAGTAATAAAGGCAATGACGGCAGAAAACTCAAAACCAGATTTCCAACCAAATTGCTGACCAAGCCAAGTTGCAATAGGAACCCCAATCACATTGGCAAGGGTGAGTCCCATCATTACTTGTGCAATCGCGGTTGCTCTACGTTGTTTTCCTGCCAATTCGGCTGCAACTAATGCGGCTACACCAAAATAAGCACCATGAGGAAAGCCTGCAATAAAACGAGATATCAGCATAGCTTCAGATGTTGTTGCGAAAGCGGTTGCGGCATTGGCTAAACCATAAAATAACATCAAGCTGAGTAATAGCGTTTTACGCGGTACTTTAGCTCCTAAAATTGCAATAATTGGTGCGCCAACCATAACACCAAGCGCATAGGCGCTAATGAAATAGCCTGCATGTGGAACACTGACATTTAAATCAGTAGCGATTTCTTGAATCAACCCCATAGCAACAAATTCAGTCGTTCCAATACAGAAACTACCAACTGCCAAGGAGAAAATAACCAGAAAAAGAGAGAAATTAGGTTGAGGAGATAAATTTAACAACTGTTTTAATCAGAACATAGAGAGATCTAAATTATAACCATCAAGACACTTTAGATCTTAAGCTTATCGTATTGATTGTGCATATTTATCAGATTTCGAAGAGCCTTTCAGCTATACATTTAAATAATGGAGTGAATTTGAGAGATCGTATTTTCTATAGTCTTTATCAATTGTAAAGATTATTTTTTTGTTGGAACAGATATTTTGAGATAAATGGCAAGAAACTTTGCTAAATATGCACATTGTTGAGCAAAGTAACTGATGATTTTTGCTAAATTATTATCAAAGTCTGCATGTTCAGAAGCAATCTTTTGATGATGAATTTCATCTTTTTGAATATCTAATACTGCATGATGAATCTCAATATCTTTTTCTTTGAAGAAAATTGCAGCTTCATCAAGTTCTTTGTTTACAATATTTTCAATGCTTGCAGTACTGATCCAAATTGCATTTCTACCTAGCAATCCAATCAATAATCCATAAATTATTCCGCCTGCGCACCAAAGTATAGAGGGTAAGACAACAGCATTTTTGTATTGAGCAAAGAAATAACCGAACAGGTTAAAATGTTCAGTTTCATGTTGATGCATTTCATCTAGTGCTTTGACCATGTCTTTAAAAAATAGTTTTGCAATCAGCCTATGACCGTAGTAAACCCCCGTTGCTCCTTTTTCACACGCATGAATGATTCTTAGTTGGGTTTCAATTTCTTTGTGCATGCTCATGGTTTATCTTCATCATTATTATTGTTTGGAAAATATACAGTGCTTGGGTGTGTATGAGCAATCAAATATTTGAATTATCTTATAAAAATTTTTTAAGATTCACCACATTTGTATTAAGTCATTGGCTTTTCCTAATTTTTATAAATAAGAACATAAGCTTAAATCAATATAGTCATGATTCTAATTGTGAGTACATTTCATCTCATTAAACAATAATAAAATAAAATTCATAGTGAGACACACTCATGAATAACGTGATAGGATGAATTAAATTCAATTGTGGTGATCGTTGTGTTAGAACTTCGTCATTTAAAAACATTAATTGCACTACGTGAGCATGGTTCATTGGTTGCGGCTGCGACAGATTTATGCCTAACTCCTTCAGCAATTTCTCATCAATTAAAAGAACTTGATCATTGGTATGGTGTCGAAGTTGTTAATCGCCGTAGTCGTCCAGTAAGTTTTTCCAATGTCGGCGAGCGTTTGCTTCGACTAGCAGATGATGTGTTACCTCAGGTTCAGATAGCACAAACGGATATTACTCGTATCGTGCATGGACAAACGGGGAGAATTATTTTTTCATCTGAATGTCATAGTTGTTTTGACTGGCTGATGCCTTTATTAAATCAATATCGCCAGCAATATCCAGATGTCGATTTAGATTTTGCAGCTGGTTTTGAGTCTAATCCGCATGAATTATTGCAAAATGCTGAGTTCGATTTATTAATCACTGCTGATCCAATTGCACTCAAAGGGATTGAATATTTTCCGATTTTTGAATACGAGTCACGTTTGGTACTCTCAACGACACATCCATTGGTGCGTAAAGAAAAAATATTAGTTGAAGATTTGGCTGAACAAACGTTAATTACTTATCCAGTTGATAAACATCGTTTAGACATCATGGCGCATTTATTCATTCCAGCAAATATTCAACCTAAGCATATTCGAACGACTGATTTAACGCAGATGTTAATTCAGTTGGTTGCAAGTGGGCGTGGTATTGCTGCTTTACCTGACTGGGTCGTTAATGAATATGAACAAAAGGGATGGGTTGTCAGTCGTCGTTTAGACTGTGTGTCGCCGCAAGGATTGAGACGCACATTATATGCAGGCTACCGTACTGAAGATAAGGAGAAGAATTACTTTGAAGGTTTCATCAAACAACTAGAAAAATTTTCTCAGAAACGTACGCTGTATTACACTGTTTAAAAACATTATTTATTTATTTGGGTTTAATAGACAGTTTTGTCTATTAAACCAATAACTTGACTTAAGAGAGATAATTCGCACAATTGAGCCATGCAACTGCGCTTGTTCAAAAAATGCCAAAACAATCCCCCTTATCGAACAAACAATTAATGTCTGTCATCGAAACTCAAACTGCTATTGCAAAATTGGGTGTCGATTTACACGCGGTAATGACGCTAGTTGCGAATCAAATTCAAAAACTGGTGATTTCTGCAACAGGAACAATTGTTGAGTTGGCTGAAGACGACGAAATGGTCTATCGAGCTGTTTCAAATAAAGCTGAGCATCTATTGGGTTTGCGTCTGCCATTGAATAAGAGCCTATCAGGTTTATGTATTTCACAAAAAACAACCTTGTATTGTCGTGATAGTGAAACCGATGCTCGAGTTAATCATGAAGCTTGTCGACGTGTCGGACTGCGCTCGATGGCAGTTGTACCATTATTTTATGAACAGCAGGTGATTGGTGTAATCAAAATTTATTCTGATCAGATAAATGCTTTTCATGAAAAGGATTTATCTCTTTTAGGATTGATGTCAGATTTGATCGCTGCTGCAATGTACCATGCTACAAAATTCAGCGACCAAGAGTTGTATAAGCTTGCAACACGAGATCACTTAACAGGTTTAGCAAACAGAGCATTATTTTTAGATTCTTTAAGACTGAAATTACAAGAAGCAAAACAATTTAAAGAGCAGTTAGCCGTTTTGATCGTCGATATGGATGGTTTGAAATTAATCAATGATCAATTTGGACATCGGTATGGTGATACGGCACTGATTGAAATTGCTAAACGACTTTCACAGAACATTCGCAAAAATGATTTAGTTGCTCGGTTGGGTGGAGATGAGTTTGCGATTATTCTACCTTCCGTAGAAAATTATGATGTTGCTAAACAAATGACTGTGCGTTTGGTTGATGCATGTAGCCAACCGTTTAGTTTTGAAAATATTTATCTAAAAATTGGTGTGAGTATTGGTTTAGCAATATACCCACATGACAGTTTAGAGTTACAACAGTTGATTGATGTAGCTGATTTGAATATGTATGGTGAAAAGAAAAAACGTAAATTGTCGCTATCTTAACGATTGATGATTAACTTGCTGTATTAGTATTAATTAAATTATTGAGAATGAATGTGTTTTTATAGTGAAACGGGCTAAAGACAAAATATCTTGTAGCCCGATCTGATGCTTAAGCCAACTTTTTATATGTACCATATTGATAAGCAATTTGTTCATCCCAAAATTGCTGCCATAGGTCACAATATTCTAAGCACATTTGGCGAATCGCACTGTAATCAGATTCAACGCAAGCTTGAGCAAGTACGAACCATAAATCATCTTCATGATCATCATCAGCAGCTTCGGCTGTTTCATCATGCGATACACCGTGAACGTAGTAATATCCACTATCTACATCAAATCCAACAGCATTGGTTGCTTGACGTAAAGCTGGGCTAAATAAAATCACTTCTTCTTCAGCAACGGCTAGAAGAGCTGAAACTGCCTGATAACGGTCAAAAGATTTTTCTAAGTAGTTGCGTACTTGTTGAGCAATAAGGGACGGCTGGTAATCATTACGCTCAGATTGAGTCAACTCAAAGTCATCCAGTACATCTTCAAAGAGAGGATAGTGTGCATACTCCGGATTTCCAGCATAGTAACCATCTTGATCAAAACCTGGACGGAAACCAAACTCATCTAAGATATTAAGATTAAGTAAGAAGCGAGGATACATCTTAGAACCAGAAAGCAAACGTGGCTCTAATTGCTTCGTTTGGAACTGTGCCATGAGCAATGCATCAGTAAACACCTGAACAATCGCATGACGATATTCTAAATGAATATGCTTCAATGTTTCTTTATCAATTACACCATCATTTAGCATTTGAATAGCTGGATGAGTTGAAACAGGATGATTTGAAATCTCTGCTCTTAACTCTTTCAGAAAATTCAAATTCTTGTTCCATAATTCTTCAGAAATACTATTTTTCATTCCGTCTATAGCTTTCTGTCTAGGGTCGTTAAAGTTTTCAAATTTTTTTGGCATAGTCTTGTACTCAATGAATTAATATTATTGCTTTTCCAATTATATAGTGTCGATTTGCTTTGGTTGCTTTTGAATAACTATTAGTTCAACCAAATATCTTTTTATTGGATGACATAAATATAAAATGATTTTTTTGTGAAATCAATTTATTAAACAATCTAAAAAATAATAAGAAAGATTATTAATTAACTTAACTGATGTAAAAAGGTGATATAATTCACTATATATTTTAATTTTTTTTAAATAGAAATTTTTTTTTACAAACAAGCTTGTTAATCATAAGTTTTTTGCTTAATTTATATGAGGGTATATAAGAAATTCGCTTAATATAAATATACATAGGTGCCAGAAACTTCCAGCATTTAACTATGTCTAAATAATTAATTAAGCTTTTTGATAAAATTTAAAAAGGATAATAAAATGTCAAAAAAAGAAGATATT